>DALZNT010000001.1:0-141253 GCA_032005505.1 Clostridium sp.
TCTGCTTTTCACGCTCTACTTCTTACCTTTTCTGGCCCTTTTTTCATTTATCTTTTCTTTTGCCCTCCTTCTTTTTTCCTCATTATAGATTTCTCTTTTAAGCTTCTCATAGCTTTTAAATCTATCTATAGATAACTCACCATTTCTTATAGCTTCCTTAATAGCACATCTTGGTTCAGTCCTATGACTACAATCATGAAAATAACACTTCTCTGCTAAAGCTTCTATATCACTAAATGTAGTTTCAATATCGCCTTGGCTTAGCTGAAGTTCTCGCATGCCTGGAGTATCAATTATTATTCCTCCACCTGGCATAATAAATAATTCTCTGCTTGTAGTTGTGTGTCTTCCCTTATCATTTTCTCCAATATCTTTAGTAATCTGAATCTCTTCACCCAAAAGTTTATTAATAAGAGTAGACTTTCCAACTCCTGAAGATCCAATAAATACTACAGTATCACTAGGTCCTATAAGCTTTCTAACTTCATCTACACCGTCTCCAGTTACAGCACTTACACTTACAATCTCAATTCCTAAAGCCACTTCTTCAAGCTCTACTAACTTTTCCTCAACATCCTCATACAAGTCAGACTTTGTAAGAACTATGACAGGAGTGGCTCCACTATCCCATCCAATGTTAATATATCGCTCTGCCCTTCTGAGGTTAAAATCATGATTTAGTGACATAGTGATAAATACTTTATCTACATTTGTAGCTAGGATTTGTTCATCACTCTTAACCCCAGCTACCTTCCTGCATATCATAGTTTTTCTTAGAAGTACTCCATGAATTATACTGTCACTATTTTTCATTTCCTGAACAGCAACCCAATCACCCACTGCTGGGAAATCCTGCTTATTCAAAAATTCATATTGAAGCTTACCTGAAACAACTCCAGTGACTTCTCCCTCTTCAATAATTATTTTATATAGATTTCTATATTGAGCCGTAACCCTTCCTAAGGAATATTTATTCCAATTATTCCTCCACTCTTCCTTCATTTCCTCATTTAATCCTAGTTCATTAAGTTTTTCAAATTCATTGTTTTTAATAATAGCTACCACGCCTTCCTCGTTTATTTTTAACCTCTATAATTTTTTCTACCAATCTAATATTCTTTTTCATAAAACATCGCCTCCTTCAAAAAATAATTTTAAGCCTAGAAATTAAGTGTACGACCAACTGCCATGGCTAGAACTCAATGTAGAATCCTTAGTAGCCTTTAATGGCTACGTAAGTATCAAACATCCTAGCTATCCATTTAAAAATTTGGACACAAAAAAGCCTTGGTCATAGTTAAACTACTCCAAGGCATAATACACTTAATAATATCTAAGCTTAAAACATGATACTAATTAAATATGATAATTAAGCTGCAGTCCTACAAAAGCCTACAGTTGGAGCAGTTATATAATTGTTTTGATTTTGATGATATTATCTTTTTCATATATACAACAACTCCTTTCTCCCTTAATAATAATATTGTATTCTAAAATACAATATTATACAATACTATTATATCAATATTTCAATTATTTTATACGAATTTTATAAATTTTTCTAATAGATATGTATACTTTTTTGTGCAATTACAAATAAATATAGTGCAAATAAATCTTCTTGAATTTTCTTTCAAAGAACTCTATAATAAACTAAAGTATAAATATAAAAATAGCGTTGATAAAAGCTACGATTTATTAATTTCTTAAGAGAGCTGATGGATGGTGAGAATCAGTGTAATTATAAGTCTTTCCACTTTTGGAGTTATCAGTTAAAAGCTGAAAGGTTAGTAACCTATATCTTACTATCGAGTGGCTAATTTTATTTAAATTAGCAATTTGGGTGGCAACACGGATTTCTTTCGTCCCATAAATATGGATGAAGAAGTCTTTTTTTGTTTACAATAAATAATTAAATGGAGGATGAAAATGTTAGATTTAAGATTTGTTAGAGAAAACCATGAACTAGTTAAAGAGAATATTAAAAAGAAGTTCCAACTACATAAGTTAGAATTAGTTGATGAAGTAATTTCATTAGACATCGAGAATAGGAATGTAAAGACTGAAGCAGAGGCTTTAAGAGCTGATAGAAATAGACTTTCAAAAGAAATTGGAAGCTTAATGAAACAAGGTAAAAAGGAAGAAGCCGCTGCTGTTAAAGTTAAAGTAACAGAAGAAGCCGACAGACTAGCTGAATTGGATAAAAAAGGAAATGAATTGGAAGAAAAAATCAAAAACATAATGCTAGTAATTCCAAACATCATTGACCCTTCAGTTCCAATAGGTAAAGATGATAGTGAAAATGTTGAGGTTGAAATCTTTGGTGAGCCTGTAGTTCCAGCCTTTGAAATTCCATACCATACTGAAATAATGAGCAAATTCAATGGTATTGATTTAGATGGTGCTAGAAAGGTTGCTGGAAGTGGCTTCTACTACTTCATGGGAGACATTGCAAGACTTCACTCTGCAGTAATTTCTTATGCAAGAGATTTCATGATAGAAAAAGGCTTCACTTACTGCATCCCTCCTTACATGATTCGTAGCGAAGTAGTTACTGGAGTAATGAGCTTTGCCGAAATGGATGCAATGATGTACAAAATCGAAGGAGAAGATTTATATCTAATTGGAACAAGTGAGCACTCAATGATTGGTAAATTCATTGATACTATCATTCCTGAGGCATCTTTACCTCAATCTTTCACTTCTTACTCTCCCTGCTTTAGAAAAGAAAAAGGAGCTCACGGACTTGAAGAAAGAGGTGTTTATAGAATTCACCAATTTGAAAAACAAGAAATGATAGTAGTATGCAAGCCAGAAGAAAGCAAAGAATGGTTTGATAAGCTTTGGAAATATACTATTGAATTATTCCGTTCACTAGATATTCCAGTAAGAACAATAGAGTGTTGTTCTGGAGATTTAGCTGATTTAAAAGTTAAATCTATCGACGTTGAAGCTTGGTCTCCAAGACAAAAGAAATACTTCGAAGTAGGTAGCTGCTCAAACCTAGGAGATGCTCAAGCAAGACGTTTAAAAATCCGTATCTCTGGTGAAAATGGCAAATACTTTGCACATACTTTAAATAATACAGTTGTTGCACCACCAAGAATGTTAATTGCCTTCCTTGAAAATAACTTAAATGAAGATGGAACAATTAATATTCCAGCAGCATTACAGCCATATATGGGTGGAAAAACTATAATAAAATAGTTAATATCTTAATAAGAACTCTATAGAAGAATTAATACTTCTTCTATAGAGTCCTTATTTTATATTTCTCGCCCAAAATATTGTTTCCTTAAGACCTTAGACTATGTATTTATCTATAAATATCTGCCGCCATCTCTCTAAGGGTTTCCTCATCAACCACTCGATATCCACCCCGTATTTTCTCCAAAACCTTAGCTTCCACCATTCTATTTAAAGTCCTCAAAAGATGTCTATAGCTGGTGCCTAAAAGCTCAGCTATTGCAGTCAGGTTTTCCTTGAACTGAAATGATTCCTCATCGGTTTTAATATGTTCCATTGTAGCTACAATGTAACTTGCTACTCTACTCTCCAATGGATACAGTAGATTTATTGAACCATTCTTTGATTCTCTCTTAAGCTTTCCAGATAAGGATTGGCATATAAATCGAAGAAATTTTGAATCCTCAATTAATTCTTCCCTAACCTTATTTAGTGGTAATGCAATACAATAAACTTCTTCAACAACTTCAGTATTTGTTGATGCCATTTCCATGCTTATTAACTCCAAATCTCCAAAAGCCATGAACGGATTATAAAAGCATAAAAGTAGATTCTTTCCATTTTCGAGATTAATGTACACTTTAGCTTTTCCCTTCACAAAGAAAAGCAGGTATTCTATAGGCTCCCCCTCCCTACATATATATTCCCCCTTCTCGAAAGCTATAAGCTCCATATGTTCTTCTAAACTCTCAGTAAAAATACTATTTATGTCATACTTACTTATATACTTTTTAAGTAATCTTTTATTATTTATTCTCCTCATTGCATAAACCCCTTTTAGTAGTTTTAAATATTCCTATTCTATCTTATATTAAATCATTAAATATGACATATGTCATATTTCATATAGTAACATTTGTGATAAATTTATAAAAAAAGGATAAAGGAGCTCAAGAATATGTTTAATCTTATTTCTATATTCGTTGGTGGTCTTATTGCCATAATGATAAGCTTTAACAGTATTTTAGGTCAACATACTGGCACATATACCTCCACCGTAATTATCCACATAGTAGGATTAATTACAGTAATCATTGTTCTTATTATAAAAAAATATAAAGTTAAATTTGTAAAAGGACTACCACTCCTTCTTTATAGTGGTGGAGCCATCGGAATCATTACAGTTGTCTGCAATACGATAAGCATGAACTCTATTGGTGCTACTTTAACTGTATCAATTGGGCTTTTAGGACAGGTTCTTTCGTCTATTGTAATTGACCACTATGGCCTCCTCGAAGTAAATAAAGTTAAATTTAATAAAAAGAAAGCTATAGGGCTGTCAGTTATGATTCTCGGAATCATAATTATGACTCTATATTAGGAGGTACTCATATGATATTTTCTTTATTTTTAGCTCTAATAGCTGGAATATCCATCGTAGTTGCAAGAATTATTAACGCCAATCTTGGAGATAAGATAGGTGTATTCTCTAGCACTTTCTTTAACTATGTAGTTGGATTAACTCTCTCAATAATAATATTACTTTTTACAAAGGAAATGACCTCAATAACATCTATTTCATTATCTAGTGTTCCTTTCATTGGATATTTAGGCGGTTTCCTTGGGGTTGTTGTGGTTTCACTTTCCTCCTTTGCAGCACCACGAACTTCTGCATTTTATATGACCCTATTCTGCTTTATTGGTCAGTTGTTTGTTGGTATAATTATTGACTATATTAACTTCGGAACACTCTCTATTGGTAAAATAATTGGAGGTCTACTTGTGTTTATCGGTCTTACTTACAATCTTTTCATAGATAAAAAGGCTACTTCTGAATCCATAGATGATAAAAAAGAGTCAGTTGAATGTTCATCTTAAAATAATATGTCCAATTAAGTAGCTACCCTGAAGGCTGCTTAATTATAAAATAAAAAGTGCTGCTCGAGATAATTCCTCAACAGCACTTTTTAAGTTAGAGTCTAGATTTATAAAGTTAGGCTTTTTAACTTACTCAGTAGATCACTACATCGAATGAATATGAGTCTGACCTTCATTATAAATGTTCAATTCTATATCCAATCTCCTTATTAGCAAGTCTATATCCTTCTTCAATTAACTCCTGTTCCGATGGTTCAGCTCCTAACAAAGCATCAATAGTCATCTGGCCTCTATCTTTAAAGTATTTATCCAGCAAATTTTGTTCCATATCTTCTTGAGATGCTAGCGAATAATCATCTAAAATATGTCTTACCGTAAACCCATAATCTCTTAGTGATCTTCCAACTAAGATACTTCTATGGCATCTATTAGGGTCCTGCATTGCTCCAAGAAGTGCTATTTTATAACCTTTTTCACACCCTAGTCTTAGTCTTTCGATTCCACGTTTAAAATCTTCCTCTAGAACTACCTTTTCAAAATCTGAGTATCCCTCATCGTAATAGGATATTTTATTTTCTCTTTTTGCTGCCAGTTCCGTTGCCATATAAATATAGACAAAACCTTCCTTCGTCAAGGTTTCTTTAATCGTTTCCTTATCAAACTGAATGTTATATTTAGAGTAAGGAGTACCTCTTATATCTACAACACAATCAATATGATAATGCCTCATCATGTCTATAAGTCGTTCCACAGTATAATTTGAATGCCCTATAGTGAAAATCTCCATTTTACCCTCTCCTTACCCAACGAATTTTATAGTCATTTATTATTATAAACAATAAACTTGTACTAATTCTACTTTAGCACAACTAAAAGCCTCCTTCATATTATAATATTAACCATTTAAATAAACGAAAGCGGAAGTGATTTTATGACAGGCACTATTTTATACCTTTTAGTTTTTGCCCTCCTAATTATATCCTTCATCAAGAATAAGGCTAAAACAATTAATGCACTAAAGACAGCTTGGAAATCCTTCGAAAATATAATGCCTCAATTTCTTGGCATTATTGTTACCGTTGGAGTCCTTTTAGCTATCGTCAACACCGAAACTATATCCAAGCTCCTTGGTGCAAACTCTGGCTTTTTCGGAGTATTTCTTTCATCTGTCATTGGTTCAATTACTATGATGCCTACCTTTGTTGCCTTTTCTACTGGAAATACCCTTCTACAAAGTGGAGCTGGGTATCCTCAAGTAGGAGCACTTATTGCAACTCTCACCATGGTTGGCGTAATGACCTATCCCCTTGAAGCACAATATATCGGTAAAAAGGGAGCTTTACTTAGAAATCTTATAGCCTTCTTCTTTTCCTTCATTGTTGCTCTCTTCATTGGTAAGGTGGTGAGCCTGCTATGATGGATAATTTTTTTTCTATAATTAAAAGATATTCCTACTTCATAATCTCCTTAGAAATCCTTTTAGTTATATATCTATTCAATTCACATGTGGCTATTAAAACCGTTGAAAATGCAACATCCAGCTTTCTTCAAATGTTAGCAGTCCTACCACCTATAATGATTTTATTAGGACTTATGGACGTTTGGATTTCTAGAGAGACTCTTATAAAATACATGGGTAATAATTCTGGAGTTACTGGAATCCTCATCGCTATGGCCATTGGCTCTATAGCTGCTGGACCTATGTATGCAGCTTTTCCTTTCACTGCTGTACTTATAAAAAAAGGTGTTAAGTTCAGTAATATAATTATATTTATGAACGCCTGGTGTGTAACGAAAGTTTCAACCCTACTCTTTGAGGTTTCTGCTCTAGGCTTTAAATTTACTATGGCTCGTCTAATAATAGATATTCCTGGAGTTATAATAATGGGATTTTTAGTGCACTACTTAATGGGTAAAAATGCAATTAATGAACTTTATGAATCTTATGAGGAAACTACAAATTAAAAAAGCTGACCCGAGGAATCCCCGGGTCAGCTTCTACCATATTACTTAACTAAGTTTATTATTTTACAACTTCTTTAGATGAAGGAAGAATTACTTCTACCTCAGAGTGTGGACGAGGAATAACATGAACTGAAACTAATTCACCAACACGTTGTGCAGCAGCAGCACCAGCATCAGTAGCAGCCTTTACAGCACCTACATCTCCTCTAACCATAACTGTTACAAGTCCACCACCAACATATTCTTTACCTATTAAATAAACATTTGCAGCTTTCACCATAGCATCTGCCGCCTCAATTGAACCTACTAAACCCTTTGTCTCGATCATTCCTAATGCATCATATTTCATATTAAAATCCTCCTAATATTTTTATTTTTTATTTTTATTTGTTATATTATAATTTTTACATTATAATTTTTTCACTTTACAATTTTAATTTTTGAAGAAGAACTAATGCTCATAGCATTTGCTTCCTCAATATCAATATGACATTCAAGTGCGGAAGCATCATTTGCTCTAATAGCCACATTACTATAAGTCCCACCTCTTAAATCATCAAACTTTATAGAAACTACTTGTCCATCGCAAACACCCAAATTCTTTGCATCCTCTGGTGTCATGTGAATATGCCTTTGTGCAACAATCACACCTTCTTGAATCTGGACAGAGCCTTTTGGTCCAATTAATGTAATTCCTGGTGTTCTGGATAAATCCCCAGATAACCTTGCATGTGGCACTACTCCAAGCTTAAAGCAATCTCCAGTTAATACTTCAACCTGAGTCTTGCTTCTTGTAGGTCCAAGAATTCTAACTTTTTCAATTGCACCTTTTGGTCCACAAATTGTTAAAGTCTCTTTACATGCATACTGTCCTGGCTGGGATAAATCTTTCATCTTTCCCATCTTGTACCCTTCACCGAACATAGTGTTTAAATCTTTCTGTGAAAGATGTACATGTCTATTGGAAACACCTACTGGAATTTCAGATGAATCATTTTTAACCCCTGTATTAGCTTGATTAGCTTGTACAGTTTCCAGTAAAAGTTTCAATACAGCTTCACATTTATCCATTTAAACTTCCCCCTTCATAGCCTCAACTATTTGGTTAATAAGCTTTAAAAGTTGTTCATTATCAGCACCTGTAATCTTCTCCGTATTATCTGGCTTTGATGCAGATATAGCTGTCTCTACAACTGCAGACGCAGCTGCATACTGAGCTGGACTCAAGTTTACACATTGAGCTTGTGAAGAATGACAATTTTCATGAGTCTTAATACGATTGAAAGTTGGATCATTAGAAGCTAATGTTGCACAATCCTTCAACCCATAAGCAACTTTCTTGATATTAACTAGGTGCATTGGACTAACATTTTCAGAAACTGAACTGCCGCCCCAAGTACCACACCCTAATGTAAATGATGGTAAAAGTCCTGTACTTGCACCTGTTCCACCTTGACTACCTCCAGTATTAACTAAAATACGTGCTGCAGGTTTTTTAGCAAACTTCATTACTATATCTCTGTCTTCAGTGTGAAGGCTCATTGTATGCCCTATCCCATTTTGAAGTAACGCAATACTTAACTCACATGCTTCATGCCAATCTTTTACTGTATAGAAAGCAAGAACTGTTGTAAGCTTTTCAAAAGATAATGGATAACCATCGCCTACACCCTTCTGTTCTCCAATAAGTACCTTTGTACCATCTGGAATAGAAATTCCTGCTGCGCTAGCAATAACTTGTGGTGATCTTCCTACAAACTTAGCATTCATATTGTGTCCATTTTTAAATAACAAATTACAAACTTTATCAGTTTCATCTGCTGTCATAAAATATCCACCATTTTTCTTAAGTTCATCAACAACCTGATCATGATTACACTCTTCACATATAATAGATTGCTCTGATGCACAGATTGTACCATAATCAAAAGTTTTACTTGCCATAATATTTCTAACAGCCTGCTGAACATTTGCAGTTCTCTCTATATATGCAGGAGAGTTACCAGCACCTACTCCAAGTGCAGGCTTTCCAGCGCTATAAGCCGCTTTTACCATTCCTGGTCCACCTGTTGCTATAATTATAGCAACTTCTTGGCTTTTCATTAACTCGTTTGTAGCTCCAATAGATGGCATAGAAACACAACTAACAATATCCGATGGCGCTCCTGCTTCTATAGCAGCCTCACACATTAATCTAGCTGCTTCCATTGTACATTTTGCAGCCGCTGGATGTGGTGAAAATACTACTGCATTACGAGATTTAATTGCAATCATTGCTTTAAATATAGTAGTGGATGTTGGATTTGTTGAAGGTACAATTCCCATTACTAATCCAACTGGCTCTGCAATTTCTATTAACTTTTGAGCTTCATCTTCTCTAATAACACCAATAGTTTTCATATCTTTAATTGCATCATATAATATTCCAGAGGCCATATGATTCTTATAAGTTTTATCCTCAACCTTACCAAAACCAGTTTCTTCAACTGCCATCTGCGCTAAGCGAACTGCATTTTCTTCTGCAACCCTAACCATATTACACAAAATCTTATCAATTTGCTCTTCTGTAAATTCAGCAATTTTCCCTGCTGCAATTTTCCCTAAACGAGCAAGATCTCTTGCCTCTTGTATTGAGCGCAAATCTTTATCAAATTTATCCATTCTGTCATTCCTCCTTTTAGAATATCTGAGTATTAAAGCTCCTCATAATATGCTCTAAACTTTGTTATCAACAAATTTTTATTTGCCTTAGAAATTCCTTTTCCGGTAATTCCAAAACCTTTATATTCACGAGCTAGTTTTCTAAGCTTTACTACTTTAATCTTAGTCAGCACTTCAATAGTTTTATCAATTCCATTTTCAGTTGCTAACCTATCTACATTAACCTTATGTAGACTGTTCAAATCTATTTCTAAAACATCATCCTCATTTTCCACTTGTAAATCCTCAGGTTTTGAATCTTCAGTTACTAAATTCATCACCGTAGATTTTTGGTCATCATCATCAATATTTTCTTCTTCTTCTTCCTCAATGCTAGATATATTTTCTAAACTTTCTAACTGAGTTTTTGTCCCAAATATATTATTCAGATCATCATGTGGACGTGGAATTACATGTTCAGAAATCAACAATGCACTATCTAATTTTTTCACTGCTGCTGCACCAGCCTCTACAGCTGCTTTTACAGCACCTACATCTCCAGTTACTGCAACGGAAACAAGTCCTCCGCCTACATAGGTTTTTTCTAAAATACTCACATCTGCAGACTTAAGCATTGTATCTGCACTTTCAACAGCTGCCAGTAACCCTCTTGTTTCTATTAACCCAAGTGCTTGCATAGCTTAATCCTCCCTAGTTATCCTATAAAAGATCCGCCCAGTTCGCAGGATATGTAGTATAAAATACCCTAGCCTTATCCGGTGAACCCCAAACTACCTTAGAGCCTGATGGTACAAATAGTACATCTCCAGGATATGCAGTAAAGGTTTTTCCATTAATCTCAATGGTTAACGTACCTTCTATAACATAATCAATTTCTTCATAGGTCAATTCCCAATCAAAACGTGAATTTTCAATTGTTAAAAATCCAGCGCTCATTTTAGATTCATCCTTACTTACTAACTCTTGATAATAAGCTTTTGCATTTGGATTACCTGTATCAAATACATCCATTTTAACTGTATTACCTCTAACAACTTTCAAACCACCGCAGTCACTTTCAGCAACATATGGAGTATTCTTCTGGCTATTAAAGCAATTAAACATTTCCTGTAAAAGACCTTTTTCCATCATAGTCTTAAAAACTTTGAAGACTACTTCACTATCCATATCATTTCCACATACTTTTGCAGCCTCCGAAGGCTTAACATCGCATACTGGAGTTTGTACTTCACAAACAGGAGCTTCAGTAGAAAACTCTATCCCATTTGCTTTGGCTACATCTTTAGCTGAAGGAGTAATAATTACATTACTATCAATATAAAATATTTTTTGTCCCTGTTTTACTAACGCCTCAACATCCTTAACACAAATCAATTTTTTCATTTAGTCACATCCTTTCATTTTAATAGTTGCATCTAATTCATTTTTCAATGAATTTTCATCACTAGTTTAAAATAAAGACTGTAGTAATCTATCAGATGGAGAAGGTATTATTTCAGCATTAACTAATAACCCTTTTTCTTCTACAATAGACTTTCCTGCCTCAATACCAGCTTCAACAGCAGCTACATCACCAGTAAAAGTAAAGAATGATTTGCCGCCTAATCCAGTTCCTAATCTAAGTTCTAATGGTTCCAAGTTAGCAGCCTTTAAAATAGCATCTGCAGCTATAACCATAGTTGCTAAAGAGAAAGACTCCATAATTCCCAACGCCTGTATTCTTTCAGGCATCGTTGCACCAGTAATTGCCGGGAAAACCAACGGACTAACATTAGGTATAATAATAGAGTCAACCCAAAATTCTCCTGCTATTCTGTCGCCTATACTTACAGATTCATTAACCGCTGCAACATCACCATGAACTATAGCAATGTATTTTCCGGGGCAAACAGAACTAGCTGTGACTATTTCAACATCTGAAGTCTTCAGCATTTGATCCGTTGCATAAATACCACGTGCAATACTTGTAAACTCAACCATTCCTATTGCATTCGCCATATTAATCCCTCCTTATTGTGATAAAACCATTCCCATTTTCTAAAACAGTTCCTGAAATACTTGCATGAATTGGAGCTCCTAAGCTTCCATCTGGAATTTTACCAACTAACTGCCCTGCTTCAACATGCTGCCCTATGGACACAACACAAATTGAAGGTGCTCCTACATGCTGCTGTGTTGCAATACTTACTATCTCAGGATTTATTGAAGTTTCTGTCATAGGCGCTGGTTTATCAAACTCTCGTAAACCTAATCTAGCTATAAGTCTCTTACTTGGTACTAATCGATATTCTCTAGCTTGTCTAGCTTCAAATTTGTCTTGTACTGGCTTATATCTTATATTTTGTTCTGCCAACTTTTGCTTAAAGAACAGATTTGATGCCTTAGGATAAAGCCCTGCTGGACAAGAGAATAACTCACATAAATTACACTGACAACATAGTTGTGCAATTTTTTGACCTTCAACATCACCTAAATTGTAACTCATAGCTCTCATCATCTTATGTGGCTGTGTATTATGTCCAAGTAGAAAACGTGGACACATATCTGTACACATACGACATTGTTCACAAGAAGATTTATTTATCCTTCTTGCCTGATCCATTCCAACAGATTTCTTACGAATCAGTGAATGTTCATTTTTCAACATTACAAATCCTTTATTTTTCTTTGTAACATATCCATCTAAACTTTTCATAACCGGTCCCATCATAGGTCCACCATCAATAACTGTATATTCATCAATATTTTGAACCCCACTAAGCTTTAACACATCTATAATCGGAGTACCTACTGGCACTTTTACAGTCATTGGATTAGGAATATCCCCTGCAATGGTGATATATTTTTCTGTAACTGATTTTCCTATAGAAGCATTATAAATATTTAATGCTGTTTCACTATTAACTACTACACAGCCAACTTGAATTGGAATACCTATTTCTGGTACCACTCTACCTGTAAGTTCATAAACAAGTACCTGTTCATCCCCTGCAGGATAAATATCTGGAAGCTCTTTCACCTCAATGAAATCGCCTAATTGTAATTTACTAATTCTATCTCTTAAAATAGCAATTACTTCTTTATGTTTTCCTTTGATTCCTATAATTCCTTTACTTGCATCAACTATACTTCTAGCAATTGCAAATCCCGTTATTATCTCATCTGGAAATAACTCCATTAGCTGTTGGTCAACTCTCAAGAGAGGCTCACATTCAGCTCCATTAAGAAGTATATATTCGGCCTTAGCTGCTAGCTTTGCATGAGTAGGAAAACCTGCTCCCCCTGCCCCTATAACACCTGCATCCTTGACCATATCTAAAAGACTCATCTTTATACCTCCTGAATTTATCCAAAATTGCAATCATCATCAATGATTCCTACAACAACTGCATCTACTGGAATATTATCATCACCTAGCATTCTACGAGCCGATGAGCCAGTACTCACAATAACCCTATCTCCAATACCTGCGCTGATAATATCTACAACTATCATTCGACGTCCAGCGTCTTTACCACCAATTTCTTCGGCTAACATTAATTTGAAACCATTAAGTGATTCTGCTTTTCTAGTTGCCCAAACATTATCAATCAGTCTTGCCGTTATCATAAAGCTTTTCCCTCTTCCATCCTGAGTTTAATCTCCTTAACTGCAGCTTCAACAGATGCTGTATCTCCAAAAATTGCAATTAGAATCATATTCTGCGGACAACTTCCTCTAACATCTTCAACGGTAACGCCAACTGCCTTTTCAGCAATATCAGCCGCATAAATCATTTCTATCATTTTGCCCTGGACAAGGCCAACTGCATCAGCACTGCTTAAATCAGTCTTACAATTTGAAACCATACGTCTTCTAATAATATCTATCGTACCTTCAGAAGGTGATTTTATAACTCTAAATTCCACATTTATACACTCTCCTTATTCGATAATTTCTTTTGTACAGCTAAGTGCTATACCTAAAGGTGTAACGAACATTGGATTTAGTGGCTTATGAGTGTAAATGCCCGTTTGCTTTTCAATGATTTCCTCTATACCCGTTAAACAACATGTACCACCTACTAAAGAAATTTCTTTAACATCATGGCCCTTTATATGTTGATTTATAATTGACGAAACCTTTTCAACTACTGGCTTTAATACAGGCAATAACTCTTTATGTTTTGTACTATCTCGTTTATATTTGTCTGCATCTGCAAATGGCATACCATATGCACCTGAAATAACTAATGAAAAATGAGTACCACCAGTAGGTTCATCAGCAACATAAACAACTTTTCCATTCTTCAGTATAGAAATACCTGTTGTTCCACCACCAATATCTACAACTGCACCATTTTCAATTTTAAGAACTGCATTTGCAGCTGTAGGCTCATCTAATAGGTTTGTCAATTCAAATCCTGCTGCTTGTACTACATTTTTAATCGCCCCAGAATCTAAAACATCTGTTCCTGGTGGAATAGCTGCTGCTGCATAAAGTAGCTCTGCGCCTAATTCCCCCTCAAGTTCCTGCTTCAGTTCTCTAACAATTTTTACCGCTCCAATATAGTCAACAACCATACCGTCACGAACTACATCTGCATATCTATAAGCACCTGCAACAGGTCTGTAATTTTCATCTAAAACCGCCAATACTACACAAGCAGTTCCTAAATCAACACCTGTATAATATGTAGAAGCTCCTCCTATAATGGTTTTTTCTATAACCTGTTCAAATTCACGAACGAGATTATCACAATATTCAAAAGTTATTTTTTTCTCTGACATTTTTCTCCTCCAATAGTTGAACAAATCATTTGTGACAATGAGTTAATAACTGCATTAACATTTTCTATAATTTTGTCCTCAATTTTATTCTCATCATCATTATCTTCATATGCTTCAAGCACAACTGCCTCTATTTCACGAAGACTACAGCGCAGTACATGCAGTTTTAAAATTTCTCTGCTTTTTTCAAGCTGCATATGAAATTCTGTAATTTCAAAGCAGTCATCAAGGTCACAGCAAAAATTATCTGAATTTATTCCGGTACATTCTCGACAACAAAGATTTTCAATTGTACTTTTTCCTTCCATAGCACTTCTAATGTTTGATATCTTTTTACCTAAATTAATAGTACTTTGTGCTAAGAAAACATCTACGCTTAAAATTTCACTACTAGTAACAAGGAATAATGCCTCTATGGATCTCAATTTATGATAAAGCTTCTTCATTTTCCAATTGCTATTTCCCACTGGCACTTTTTTCAATTGCTCTACTACAGGAATGCTTTTATTTATGAAAGAAACATCATCAGACATTTTTATGCCTCTATCTGAAAGATATTGACGCGCTCCTGGTGTGAGGCGTTCTCCCTGAGTTAATTCATAGGTGGTAAAAGGTTCTTTCTTATACAAATCTCTTAAATACTCTTCTGTAATAAATTTCATCTTTGCCCCCTTTACATCTTACCCGTTTCAAATAAATATTCTTTTAAAGCATCTATACCTGTTCCCGTAGGAAAGCTAATATGAAAATATGGCTCCGTGACTCCTATCATTTTTAGCTGTCGTAGGCATAACTCTTCATTTTCCGGCATCAAATCACTTTTTGTTATTACTCCAATTACAGGACATCTAAAGGCCTTTGCAAATCCATGTGAATACACTTCCGTGCACCTAGACTGATCTACTAAAATCAAAACATGTGATGCATCTTGTGCTGCTGCAATAATATGCTTGTACATCCATGTATTTTCTATGTAAGATCCAGGAACATCTATAGTATTAGGACCATAAATCATATCCTGTGTTCTCCTTAATTTGCCATCATAATTATTTAAAGCATTAACCAAAGTTGTCTTACCGCAGCGAGAAGGGCCTATTACCATTATTCGCTTCTTTCTCATGTTCGTGTAATGGGAGCGGGCATAAATCCTAGCAAATCTCTCAACGTATCATTTACTGCACTAAGTGCAACTTCAACGCTCTGTACATCACCATTTATAACTACCGATCCAGTAAAACGATCTAAGAATCCAATTTCAACATCTGCAACTTTTGTTGCAATATCAGCTGCAATAATAGCAGTTTCATAAGGAGAAAGTGTTAAAATTCCTATAGCTCCTTTTTCATCGATTCCTAGACGCTCATAGATATCAGGCATTGGTGATGCAATAATATGAGCTATTGTAATCTGCTTACCAGGCACTGACTCTTGTATAACACGTTGTATATTTCTTTCAAGAAATTCTCCCATAAACCTTACCTTCCATTTTATTATCTATTTGAAATTTATTTAGTGACGAATCACCTTAACTGGTAAATCGTACTTTTTAATCCATTCTTCAATCCTATCTAAATCTTCATCATTTAAACTTGGATCTCCATCAATAGGATATTCGATTCCTAACTGATTATATTTATTTACTCCCATCTTATGATATGGCAGTAAATCAATACCCTTAAAGTTTCTATAATCTCGGAAAGGCATTAAAAACTCCATAACATTTTCAATGTCATCCTGACAATCATTTACCCCTTTCAATAAAGGCATACGAATCATAACATTATATTTTCGACGGAGAAGCTCCTTAAGATTTTCTAAAATCTGTTCATTTCTCACCCCAGTTAACTGGAAGTGTCGTTCAGAATTAATATGTTTAATATCAAATAGGAATAAATCTGTAAACTCCGCAACCTTAAGTACTGATTCTAGTTTCGCATAACCACAAGTTTCAATTGCAGTATTTATTCCCTCTTGCTTGCATGCCATAAGCAAATTGCAAGCAGCTTCTGGCTGCATCAAGACTTCACCGCCGCCTAAAGTGACGCCACCGCCGGAAACCTCATAAAACGGTCTATCTTCTTCTACAATTTCTACAAGTTCAGAAATAGTTTTTACCTCTCCCACAATAGATAATGCAGATTCAAGACAAGCATCAACACATTTACCACATCCAAGGCAATCAATATCACGATTCACCTCATGTTTAAGGCTTTCACTAGAAATAGTATGTATTCCAACTGGACAAACAGAAACGCAAGCACCACAGTTAACACATGAATTATTTTTATACATAACGCGATATTTTTTTATCATTCCCTCTGGGTTAGCACACCACTTACAACGTAACGGGCAGCCTTGAAAGAATATAAGAGTTCTTACTCCTGGTCCATCATACATATTATATTTCTGTATATTGAAAATGGTTGCTTTTCGTTCGATTATACCTAAATTCCTATTACTCATACTATTCATTCTCCAGTTTCATTTATTATGACTTTAAATTTATAATCTGACTTCTATATGTACACCAGCATGTCCTAAGACATGCTAGTGACACCTGTCATAAAACTTATTTAAAACCAAAATATATTTATTTATACCTCTGTAATTTGCAAAACAATTTACAGGATATTAAAAGTGTGTCAGCATAGTTCTGCTGATAATTTCATCTTGAACGTCCTTGCATAACTCAACGAAGAATGCACTGTATCCAGCAACACGAACAATTAAGTCACGATATTGTTCTGGATGTTTTTGTGCTTCTATTAGAGTATTGTTATCTAAATAGTTGAACTGAACTTCACCAAGACCAAGAGCACAAGCACTACGTAGTAACGTAATAATACCTTCTTCGCCTTCTTTGGTATCAAGCAGTCCCGCTATTAGTTTAAAGTTATGAACCATACCGATATTCATGTTATCACAAGACATTTTAGAAACCGACTTTATTATTGCAGTTGGTCCCTTATAATCTGCACCTTGAGATGGGCTAATGCCATCTGATAACGGCATCCATGCTCTACGTCCATTTGCTGTTGCTCCAGTTAGCTGACCAAATGGAGTGTTATTAGAAATTGATAAAGTACCATGACTAAGTACTGAATACAATGTCTTAAATTTACGATGCTCCATTTCAGTGAAGTTGATTAAATCAGCAGCAATATAGTCTGCATAATCATCATCGTTACCATACTTCGGTGCTTCTAAGCAATCTTTTCTAAGTTTTTCATATCCAACGAAATCTACTTTTAAAGCTTCATTTAATTCTTGTAAAGTATATCTCTTCTCTTCAAATACTAACTTTTTAATAGCTGCCATAGAATCAGTATAAGTAGCAAGTCCACTCCATATTACTCCAGGTCCGAAGTTATACATAGCTCCACCAGCTTCAACACCTCTACCTTTTTCCATACATCCTTCATACATGATAGACATAAGTGGCTTTGGTGCAAGATCCTTATGAACTCGCTGTGAAATTACAGTAGCAACGCTGCTCCACTTAGTAATAAACTTTATTTGTTCCTTAACAGCATGTTCAAACTCTTCGTAAGTTTTGAAGCTATTTATGTCTCCCATATTTGGGCAAACCTGCTTACCATACCAAAGAGGAACTCCATTGTTAAGTACAAGTTCAATACATATAGGCCACTGAGTATAAGCAGTAGATGTCCATTGATACAATCTTCCTGATTTCTGTGGTTCAACACATCCCATCAAGCAGTAATCTCTTGCATCCTCAATAGAAACGCCTTTAGCTAACATCATTTTTATATGAACATCATCAAAGTGACAAGCTGGGAATCCCATACCTGCACGAACTACATCAACTATTTTCTTTAGATACTTCTGAGGTGACTTGCTATGAATACGGCAAGCAAGTGATGGCTGATAAATTTTAACATGACGAACTGCATCCATAAGCAGATAAGTCAATTCATTTGTAGCATCACGTCCATCTCTTGTTACTCCACCAAGACACATGTTAACAAATGGCTGGTAACCTGCGAAGAACTTAGAACCACCTTCACTAGTAATCCACATCATTTCTGACATTTTAATCAGCATACATCCTGATAATTCAAATGCCTCAAAATCATTCATACGACCTGATTCGATATCAGTCTTATAGAATGGATACATATATTGGTCAACACGTCCTATAGACATACCGGTTTGATTTTCTTCAACTACTAACAGAGATTCAATAGTCCAAACTGACTGAATTGCTTCCCAGTATGTGCTTGGTTTATGTGCTGGTACTCTTGCATTAACCTCTGAAATTTTCTGTAATTCTGCCTTACGCTTAGGGTTTGTCTCTTTTGCAGCTAATTCAGCAGCATATTCAGATAAACGTCTAGCGTAAATCATAACTCCTTCAGTAGTATCTATTATTGCTTTATAAAAATAAATTTTTTCAATATCTTCAGGGTTTTGATAGTCAAGCTTTGCAAGATGCTCTCTTGCTTCCTGTTGAATATCTAACATACCTTTTCCCATTAAGATTACATCATATCCTGGGTTTGAATCTCCTCCACCATTAACGGCATGGTAAGAGCAGTCTGAAACGAAGGATTCACCTGAAAGCTCCCAAACGCCTGCTTCACGATACTGATCTTCACAGTATTCATCAACAGATTTACCTGCCCAGTATGGGAACAGTTCTTCACGCATAATCTTCTTATCTTCTTCTGAAATATAGAATGGATCTTGAGCACGTGTACCAATAGTATCAATTTCATCAACCATCCATCTCCATGCAATATCAGGAGAGAATGCTCCAGCACGAGGTGCACCACAAGGGGCTCCTACAATTAATTCATTGTCTTGAATTACTAAAGGTGCAGTTTCACAGCAATACTTGAAACACTTAGCACGCAATACATTCTTAGGCATACCAGGATTTTCTTTAGCAATTTTAGTAATTGCTCTAGCACGGTATGTAGTGATTGTTGGAACATGCTTTAAATAATTTTCTTTTAATTTTACTAAACGCTCTGTTATTCCATCTGGAATTTTATCACCTTCAGTACATGCTGCATGTTGAGTAGCAGGCGCTTCTTTTGTAATTTCTTTTGAAACACACTCAAACATCTTCATTAAACGCTCACGTTCTTCAGCAGACATATTTTGAGTAGCCTCCATAAATTTATTTGAAAATTCACGTATATCCAAATCATTACCTCTCATTCTTTAAATATATTTCAGATTAACAATCTGATTTTTTATTTTAAATCTTCCATAATCTTTTTCAAAATATTTTGCAAAATCTCCATATTATCTAAGTCATATACTTCTGATTGCCCCATACTATTAGCAGATGAATTTTTCTCCCGTAATACTTCGTTAACGATTTCATCTGTCTTGCGTACTCCATACCCAACCTTGCGAATATAAATTAGATTCATAGGTGAAACATTGTCTGAGGTCATTCCATGACCAGCCGATCCGCTTCCTAGTGTCATTGACGGAAACATGTTAGTTGTTGCTCCCATACTACCAAAAGTACCTGGTGTATTTACAAGGACCCTTCCAACTGGTTTCTTTAAAGCAAATTGGCGAATTACTTCTTCATCCCTTGAATGTATAACCAGTGTATGACCATATCTCTCACTTAGTAATAATTCAATACATTTTTCACATGCATGCATCCAGTCATCTTCAATATAGTAAGCTAAAACTGGACAAAGCTTTTCTCTTGAATAAGGATTATTCTGTGAAACATACTTCTGCTCTGAAATTAGAACCTTTATATCACTAGGCACACTAAATCCAGCTCTCTTAGCCAAATATTGCGGTGATTTACCAACCACTTCTGGTTCAGCACTTCCATCATTTCTAAAAAAAAGTGAGCCAAGCTTTTCAGCCTCTTCCTTAGTCATAAAGTATCCACCGTTGCTTTTCAACTCTTGTTTTACTTCACATGCAATGCAGCTATCTACAACAATTGACTGCTCAGCGGCAGAAACAATTCCATAATCAAAGGTCTTGCTATCAATAATATCTTTTACAGCCTGCTTAATGTCAGCTGTACGTTCTATGAAAGCTGGACCATTGCCTGTCCCTCCATAAATTACTGGCTTACCAGACTTATTCGCTACTTTTAGCAAGCTTGGAACTCCTGTATTCATTATTAATGATGTGTCTCTATGATTCATTAACTCAGCAGATCCACTAGTTGTTACCGTATGCAGATATGCGAGTGCTCCTTCTGGAAGTCCATAGCCTTCAGCAGCTCGAATCAAGATATCAAGTGTTTTACAAATAGTATTCCTAGCTCTTGGATGCGGAGAAAATATAATCGCATTTCCAGATTTGATTGCTATTAAAGCTTTGTATATTGTGGTAGAAACAGGACTAGTCGATGGACAAAATGCAACAATGACACCCATTGGCACACCTACATCCATGGTCTTATTCTGTTTATCCTCATTAATGATACCTACACAATTCATGCCTTTAAGTCTAGTACTCAGATACTTACAAACAAAATGATTCTTTATACACTTATCCTTCTGTTTTCCATAATCCGTCTCTTCACTAGACATTATTGCAAGCTCACAAGCATGCTTTTCAATTTCCTCAGTCATGCGTGCAACAATCTCATCAAGCTTTCCTTGAGGAAAAGTTGCTAATTTTCTTTGCGCTTCACGAGCATTTTCAACAAGAATTCGTGCTTCTTGCATGGAGAGTAAATCATTATCAATAATATTCATTTTTCTCTCTCCTTTTCCATAGAAAAAATAGTTTTATATTTCACTGCATATCAATTGCTATGCCTGCATTTTCTCATTAGGAAATCATGTTTTTGATAGCATAACGCTCAATAATTTTTTCAAGATCCTCATGAGGTCTTGCAATAACAACTGAACTATAAAGGTTTCCACCTTCCATCTCTTCAACCGCTTTCACACCAGCTTCTACTGCTGTTTTACAAGCTCCAACATCTCCACGAACTAATACCGAAATATATCCAGAAGCAACGTTTTCATAACCTATTAGTTCAACGTCTGCAGCTTTGCACATAGCATCCGCAGCTTCTAAAACAAAAACTAGACCAAAGGTTTCAATTAAACCTAAAGCTTCATATCTTGCCATATGTATCTTTTCCCCTTTCTTTTCTGTTATGAATCAATATCATGTACCGAAACAATATCTCCCACTTCTCTAATCGGACGTGGCATAACATTTTTTGCTGTTAATTTACCTATAGCCGCTGCAGCTTCTGCGCCAGCCTCTACTGCTGATCTAACGGCAGCAACATCACCCTTAACCATAATTGTGACAAGGGTTGAACCTATATTCTCATATGAAACTAACTCTACATTTGCAGCCTTTAACATTTTATCTGCTGCTTCAAGTGCAGGTACTAATCCTAGTGTTTCTACTAACCCTAAAGCTTCATCACCATAATATCTCATTTTAACTCCTCCTTTCTTTTCATAAACTCTACAATCTTTTACATAATCATTCATTCAATTAATTTCGCATAATACCAATATTCTTGTCTCTTGTTATTAAGTCGACATGGATGTTTATTGTTCCTTAAATTAATTATATCCCCTTCCCTTTGGGGGAAGGTCAATATGTTTTTACAATAAAAATTTCGACCTTATTGCCTTATTATTTCATAAGATACCTTATTAACAAAACAAATAAATTTCTTCTAGTTTTGCTATTTAAATAGCTCTTAGCTCTACAGCCCAGTGAGATTCAATATACAATATTATTAAATTTCAACTTCTATACGGTAACCTTTACTACTCAAAATGCGACATAAGCATTACCCTATGGGGAATGTTTCAGCCCATTAAAGAATACCTGTAGTTTCAACATTGGTAACGTATTCTTCTTTTCTCATTCCCTTTCTCTTTTAAATCTACAATAAAATCACTATTATTATTTGTATAATTCTATTGTAGAAGTTTATAAAATAAAAACCCTCGCCTATAAAGAATTGTTTATCTCTAATTCTTTATAGGCGAGAGCCAAAGTAAATTTACTTATATCACTTATTATTAGTCTTTAATGTATCTATTAATCGTAGCTGCACCTTCTTCATGTGCATGATAATAAACCTTTAATTCACCGTTTATGTCAAGTTCAAATCTTGTTTCTTCAATAAGGCCATTAGCTTCAGCCGTCATTAATGCTGTAGTTAAAGCATTCTTTTTAAGAGCTTTAAATGTGCCATATTCACCTTTCAAAGCTTCAATTACGTCATCTGCACAAGCTTCTTCAACTGTTGTGAAATATTTTAAAATAGCATAATTAAGCGGCTTCATACTTGTCGACCTCCTTCTTTTTGAATAAGTCCATTGGGTTCATAGCGATTACTAAGATACCGAATATCATTAATACAGCCGACATCCAAACGATAGGAGGTAATGCCCATCCTTCCATACCGCCAAACACACCAAGTACTATCCAACAACAGAATGGACCCCAGAATGAGTATGTACCATTACAAGCCATACCAAGAGCTGCACCACACATACTGTTACCATTATACCAACACATGTATGAAACGAATGCACAAAGACCACTTACAGCAAACCAAATCATAGCAGGACCACTTGTAAATGCTTTAATAACAAGGTCAGTTGAGAAATCAATTCCACCACCAAATACAACACCAAAAATAGGTATTAGAATTATTAGGTTTGAAATACCTGATGTTGCTTGACGGATAGTAATACCAATCTCAGAGTCAATCATTGATGTACCGTAACCAGCTACACAACCTTCAAATCCCCATCCAAGAGCAGCAATGAAGGCAATACAAATTCCTAAGAACATTCCTTCTGGTGCATCACCAGCAAGGCTTCTACTACCAATCATGAAACTAGAGAAAACGCAAATAGCAATACCAGCCATCATACGCTTATTTAATTTTTGTTTAAACAATACTCTACCTAGAATAGCCCCAATTGCTGGACAAAGCGCAGTAATTGGAATAACTATTGAACCAGCCATTTGAAGACCAACAACATAAGCTGTACTTGAAATAGGTCCTCCTATAAGAGCTGCTAAAATCATTACCGCACCTGGCTTAGTTTTAATACATCTGAAGAAATCTCCAATTTTACCTTTTATAGTTGCATAAATCATTGCCCAAACAGCACTACATGTATCGTTTACCGCACTACCAAGTGCACCAAGTAAATAGGTCGTAACAACCACTGATAAACCAGCAGTGTTAGCTCCATACCAATCGCCCCAAACCCCCTTGGTCATAGCCAATGTTAAAAATGCTGAATAAAATCCATACATAAGACCTGAAAATAATGCGATTGAAATACCCTTTTTAAGGAAATTAGATGATAGCTTCTTTTTAGCAGCAATTGCCGACGTATTAGCCACTCCTGACATTTCACTCATAAAATAAAACTCCTTTCATTTAAACGCAATACGTTTTGTTAATAAATTATCATTAAATAAAGATTTATAATGACCATATTTAATTTAAGCAAGTATCAAATATACATGCTTAAAGGTTTACAAAACCTAATTAGAGCTCTATTTAAATACAGCCCTTGGACCTTCCATTGTTATAATTGTATTCTGGATATTTTATTTGATTTCGAAATTAAAGAATAACTTTTCATCTTTTGTATATTATAGGTATTTTATGCTTAATTAAATTATAGCCCTTTCCCTATGGGGGAAAGTCAATAAGTATTTTACCTAAAATCAATAAATTGATTACAATTTATTGATCAGTAAAAACCACTCCTAAATTTTACATCTTATAAAATGTTACAAATACCACCTAACCTTGCTCTAATCAATGTTTTACAATGGATAAATCTACGGGTATGATTATATTGGCCAAAATAAAAATCATGTATTTAAATCTCAATACATGATTTATTTTATGTAATAATGTAACAATATGTTGATTGAAATAGTCTTATCTATGGTCTATACATTACCCTATAGGTAACGTATTCATTTTGAAATTACCTATTGCCTCTTTTAATTTTAACCATCACTTCTGTCACAAAGTTATCGATATTATTTGTTGTCCAATAATCTGTAACATATCTTTCGTATGACTCTTCAGTATACTTATAACCATTTTTATCAGCCCAATCTCTTATCTTATTATATGTTTCATGAATAGTTTCATGAGCACCTATATGATAACATGATGCTACCATATATCCACCATATTCGACAGCTTCACTTTCTTTACACTTCAAAATGGTCTCCTGCATTATTTTCATTTTATTACATTTTCCATTTAGCTTGTCCTCAAAAGAAGGAAATTGTATTATCACTGGGCCTGTTATCGCATTATTTACGCTTTCTATATAGTTGGTAAATGGTATATTTATTATGGAGTCCATATAGTCATAATTAAATTCTTGATATAAAAAAATCATACTGCAAGCCTCAACATACTTTATTGATACATCACGAATATCATTTTCTATCACCATTTGAGCCTCAATTATAAGCTCATACCAATCCTTTATTGATTTAAGTTTCAAATTTACTTCACTTTCTAATTCTCTAAGTTCATCAATCTTATGTCTAAAATTTTTTTCGAAAACTGAATAAGTTGTTCCTCCAAGAAATTCTTTCATTTCTTCAAGTTTAAAGCCGCTCTGCTTGTAATATTTTATCATTGGTACAGATAATAATGTTTTTTTACTATAATATCTATAACCACTTTCATCAGAGACCTTATCAGGAGATAGTATACCCATCTTATCGTAATACCTTAATGCTTTTTTCGACAGATTACATATTTCTCCCACTCTACCTATCGAATACAATTCATTTTCAACCATAAAATCCACTCCCAGTTTTTAAATTTGATTTTACCTATGATATGACTTAATTCTGCCCTCTATTTTCATATAATTTTACACATACAATGGATTACTGTCAATATTTTGGGAATATACAGAAAATTATTTTGAATTCTTTTATATGTAATAAGCTCAAATTTTTGTTAACTCAGCAACTTAAAGTGGAAGATAAGTACCTACTAAAATAAAAAAACTGCCCCTCATTTGGGCAGTTATAATTAAACTATTTTGTTCCTATAAGCTTATCTAAAATCTTTGACAAGTCATTACTTGTCACTTCTCTAGGATTGGTTACTGTACAAATATCCTTCATAGCAGCATCTATTATTTCTTCTTTTAATTCCTCTACTAAATTCAAGTCACTTCCTTGCTTTTTTAGTGTCGTAGGAATACTTAATTTTTTCTGTAATTCAATAATACTCTTAATTAAATTATTAACTCCAATATTTACTGTTGGCGCATGTAAATTCAATAATTTTGCTAATCTCTGATATTTTTTAGCAGCTATTTCATAGTCTTTGTTATAAGTATTTTTATTCATTTTAGCATTAAATTCTATTACATGCGGAAGTATCATTGCATTGCTTCTTCCATGGGATATATGTAATTTCCCACCTACTGCATGTGCCAAACTATGAGTAATCCCAAGGCCTGCTGAGTTAAATGCCATACCTGCCAAGCAAGAAGCGTTATGAATTTTCTCCCTTGCTAATAAGTTGTCTCCATTAGCAAAAGCAACCGGTAAAAATTTGTATGCTAAAGTAATTGCCTTTTCTGCCAGCGCATCAGAAAAGTCAGTAGCATCTTTTGAAACATAAGCCTCTATGGCATGTGTAATTACGTCCATTCCTGTATCTGCTGTAATAGTTTGAGGCACAGATGCTACAAGTTCAGGATCGAGTATTGCCACCATAGGTAATAGAGATTTATCTGATAAAGCATATTTTAATCCCTTTTCTTTATTCGTTAACACAGCATACTGAGTAACCTCGGAACCGGTACCACTTGTAGTTGGTATTGCAAAACACTCTTCTATTTCCGTAGTTTTTCCAGAAAACTGCCTTGAAAATTCTCTTATTGCTTTAGTAGCATCAATAGATGATCCTCCACCAAGAGCTATCATAATCTGTGCATCACAACATTGTAATACTTGAATACCAGCTGCAATTATTTCTACTGAAGGATCCGGTACTATATCGCTAAATACCGTTACTTCACAATCAACTAACTTTTCCTGAATTTTTGCTACCATACCTGACGATTCTATAAAACCATCACATACAATCATTACTCTTTTATTTTTTATTTCACTTAATCTATTTAAAGATCCTTCTCCAAAATAGACATTTGTACTAATACTAAATTCTTTCATATACACTTTCCCCTATCTATAAGTTGGTAAAATATGAATTGTTTAGCTATTTTTTAATTTGTAATAAAATAATCATCCTACAATATAACAATTTAAGCACACCTAAAATAAACCTTTATTTACTACATTATATCAAAGCACCACAAAATTACAATGAATTTATATATATAGTCATTTATAAGACTTGTTTTTCTTTTAAATTTTATTTGATATCCAAAGAATATGGCCATAATTCCAACTATAGCACTTATTCCATAAAAAGCATACTCCATATTATACACATCACTTAAAACAGCTTCGATTTACTTTTGAAATCGGTTCCCAGTGTTCATATAAATAATTCCACCAATGATTACGGCTATAAGAACTATATAGCTGCCCCAGAAAACTATATTAAAGCTGCCTATATTAAAAATATCTGCTAATGGAGCCGCTAACATAATCACACCTAAAATAAAACATAATTTTGCCATGAATTTTGCTAAAGCTTTACCATCATATTTGTCTCGTTCTTCCTTTGAAGATGTATTATAGCCTGAAATTAAGAAATCTGCTTTTCCTGTGGACATTATCAGTGCTAAAATCCATAAAATTATTGTGCCAAGGAATTTTAGAATAATCATAAATATACCTCCCCATCTATACTGGCTACTATCTGCTGATAGCTATACTTACTACAATATTGATAACTATAAATAGAATTAATCCACCTATAGCAAGCCAAGATTTTGGATTTGCGAAATTCACAGTCCACCCTATTCCTCTTCGCTTTTCAACCATCCAAGCTGGGTCATTTTTATTATAATAGAAGCCCCCAAGTATCCACTTGTCATCATCATCTTTATAAAGCTCATCCTTCTCATCTTTACTTTGAATGTTTCGTCCACCTTGTCCCATTTTTATAAATGCCACTATAAATACAGCCGCAGTCACAAATAAGGTAACCATAAATATATAATTTATTATTGTAATATCAAAACTTAGAAGTATTGACCCTTGAATAATTGAAAACATAACCATCATTTGAAGGGCAGTAACCATCATCATAATTGAGCCAAGTCTCTTGAACCTCTTTTTTCTTATTACCGTTGCTTCAATAGAACCGCTATTTAAATCCGCTCTTGAATTATTAATTACTATGCTTATTACATACATCATAATTCCCATAAAAAGCTGTGATAATGGAAATTGAAAAATTATCAGCTTTCCTTTTAAAGTATGTGGTTCAAAGGCTCCAAAAGTTGAATTAGGAATTTCCATCACCTGTGGGAAACTATTATATTTAAATAGTGTTAATAATGCCATAGCTATAGGAAATATCAATAAAAGCAGAAACCATTTTGAAGCTATTGGCTTAAACTTTTCATCCTTCTTAGGCTTTCTAAGAGTAGTATCAGTGACAACTACATTTCTCTTTTTATAGGTCCAGCCCTTTTCCTTTTTTAACTTTTTAGTTTTAAAATAATATGGAAGAAATAATAAGTTACAAACTAAAAGAAGTCCCACTGTCATAACTCCCATTATCATTGCCATAGTGTCATCATTAAAGTTAGAAATATTAAAACCAACCACATTTACTACTACAAATACAACTAGGAATACAATGAGCACAATTCTCTTATATGATTTATCCAACCCCTGCAGTTCTTTCTCATTAAGATACTCCATTGGAAACCTCACTCCGAAAAATATACCGCTATTAGATAATCTATTTAGAAAATATGTTACTAAAAATAACACTATTGCCATTAAATTTATTGAAATTAATCCTATTGGCCTATCCATACTAGCCATCTCCCTCTTGGAACTGTCTAAAGAGCTTTTCCACTTCTTCCTTAATCAGTTCTTTCTCTATACCTCTATTATAACACTCTGCCATATAATAGGATAAGTTGTATTTAAATTCCTCTTCAAATTTTTCCTCCGAAACCCTTAAATCTAGAGATATGAATGCGCCTCTTCTTCTGTCAATCTTCAGATATCCCTCGTCCTTCAGCATAGAATATGCCTTGTTCACTGTATGCATATTTACGCCAATATCCTCTGCCAAACCTCTAACAGAAGGAAGCTCTTCACCGTCTTCAATTTGTCCCTTTGCAATTCCTTCTATAACTTGATTTTTAATTTGAAGATATATGGGTATCTCCGAGTCAAAATCTATTTTTAAAATCAAATCCTCATCTCCTATCTAACAACTTAATTTGTTAAATAATTTTTCACCTTTTGTTTTTAAGATTATTATTGCTGCTGCATCTAAAACAACAAGTAAAGCTGTTATACCTCCAAGATACGCATAAATGTTTGTTACATGAAGGTACTTAATAGAAAGATAACATATTCCTATTACGATTGCTACTAATATTACACCCATGAACATACTCATCATTGAACTTAAACTTTGTTTAACTACTTGAGTTTCATTCTTCCAATCCAACTTTGGAAAATATAAATTGATTATTATTCCTGATACTGCTACTAATACTGCAAGAAGTGTTGGAATAACTAATGTCCAAACCACATTAATAAGTGTTAAATCTAAGCCTACCCAAAATAAAACTGTACATAATATTATAGACGGTATTGAAATTACTAAGTTTACTCCAATCTTTCCTTTAAATATATCAATAGCTCTGATTGGTGAGGACTTTAAAATCCAAAGATTTTTTCCTTCTAAGGAAATAGATGAACCTGTTGTACAACATATACCAACACCAAAGCAGATAATGATTAAAGGTATGAATTGAAGTAAATCCATCATTGCAGGCATCATCATTGAAACATCTACATCACTAGACCCAGCCATTATTTGAACCAGTCCTTCTCCTCCAACAAATAGTGACGCAACTGCTGCCATAATAACTAGAATCATACCAACTGAAGTGTTCATCACATAAATTGTAGAAGAGAAATATCTCTTTAACTCCTTTTTAAGCATTGCTCCACTCTGTGAAGAAGTCTTTAAAGAAGTCATCTTATAGTTAGATTTTTTATAAGTTTCTCCTAATCTTAAGTTTATAGATTTAAAACTTCTAGCAAAAATAGCTACAAATATAATGAATGGAACTAAAGACCATATAATTAACATTCCTAATGAACCTATATTTAAATTTGATAGAGCATCAGCATAATAAAATGCTGGTGGATACATCTTGTTCACGGCATCTGCTATAGAACTGCTGTTGGCCATAACATAATTCATAATATCATTCATTTGAAAAGATGCTACCATAAATCCAATTAAAAGTACCATGCTTAATATGATTAAGATTGCATTTTTATATCTTGTTTTAGAAGAAATATAACTTAGTCCAAAGGCAAAAATTGATGCTGCAACTATAGGTATAAGTGGAATAAATAAAATAGCCACTACCATGAAAATAAAGAATATTGGACTTACACTTACATTTCTAAAATACACTATAGACGTTGGAATTAGTATAAGTGCTGTAAACAAATAGTTTAGTAATAAAAGCTCCAACATCTTGCTGGTAAGAATTACACTTGGCTTTATTGGAAGACTCATTAAATTTTCAAAATCTGCTCCACCAAATAGAACGCCCTGTGCTTTATAAACTGAAGTAAAGAAAGCAAATAAAACACTCATAGTCACAGAAGCAATTAATATTAAATCTAACATTCCAAACTGCTTTAACATTATCGCCATTCCAGAAGCATATAAAATTACCAATGCCCCTATAGCTATAACTCCAATTAATAAGCTGGCTCCAGCAAAAGTGTTCTTAGCCCCATTTCCCTTACCATGCTTAATATTATTTATACCTACTGAATTTATGATATTTGTTTTTAATAAAATTCCTAGTTTACTCATTATCAATCAACTCCATAAATATTTCTTCAAGACTTCCATCACCCTTAACTTGCTCTGTAGTTCCTGAAGTCACAATTTTTCCTGCTTTAATAATTGCAATATTATCACATAGCTTTTCAGCTACCTCTAAAACGTGAGTTGAGAAGAATATTGCTCCACCATCATCACATAACTCTCTCATAAAGCCCTTTAAAATATGAGCTGCCTTTGGGTCTAGCCCAACAAAAGGCTCATCTAGAATTAGAAGCTTAGGTCTATGAATTAACGCAGAAATTAATGCCAGCTTCTGCTTCATACCGTGAGAATAAGATGAAATTAAATCTCCAAGAGATTTAGTAAGCTCAAAGGCATCACTGTACTTTTTTATAAGTCTTTCTCTTTCTCCCTTAGAAACCTCAAAAATATCTCCAATGAAGTTTAAATACTGTATTCCAGTTAAAGAATTATATAAATCAGGATTATCTGGAATGTATGCAATCTCTTTTTTACACTTCATAGGCTCCTGCTTTATGTCATTTCCATTTATTAAAATAGTTCCTTCTTCGAAATCTAAAATTCCTACTACCGCTTTAATCGTTGTAGTCTTTCCTGCACCATTGTGTCCAATAAAACCAAAAATATCTCCTGGCTTTACCTCTATAGAAACATTGTCTACAACCTTTTTCCCCTTGCTATAGGACTTTGATAAATTTTTTATTGTTAACATTAAACCCACATCCTTATTATTTGTTATATCTGTTATATATATAGTATAACAACTATAACAAACTTGCAATGTGATTAGGAAAAGATTTATTCGTAAAATTTCGACAAAGTGGATGTAAAAAACTCCAGTAATAAAATTAATTATTATTGGAGTTTTTAGATAAAGCTTATAATTTTTATTTAGCCACTTTTATATAACTTTCACTAGCCTCTCTAGGATTCAATATAGTATGGCGTGTTGAATTAAAAGATATATATGCATTATCCAAATAATCTTCATCAACTGCATAAGCTAAATGAATTTCATAGGTTTCTTTTGCTTTAAAATCAGCAAAATAATAATGCTTTCCTTGATAATCTCCCTTGTCAAAATAGAATGGTCTATCCTCCATTTGAAGTTCATGATAATCAAGATACTTCCACATTTCTTCAAGAACATGGTTGGAGTTTTCCTCTAAGTATATAATACGAGGTGCAAAATACTGATCAATTATATCTTCCTCTGAAGTGTTAGTTACCTCTACAGTTACATAAACAAATTTCATTCCAACTATTTCGGTTTCTCTATTCATCTTATTATTTTCCCAGTGCTCTGCATTAACTCTCTCATGTTCCTTTAATGTGCCATCTTCATTTATATATTGAAGATAAGTATCATATTCATCAAGAACATTTTCAACTTTGCAGAAGTATTCAGGTTCTATTTCTTGCAATTTATCTAGTACATCAATACTTTTTACAGTATATTTTACATCAGCCATTTCCATTGTATTAAAGTCATTTCTCACTTCATTGATACCAAATAAATTTTTATCTTTTATTTCAGGATTAATAACTTCAATTACTTTTTCATCATTACTTTCACTATCTGCAGAGTATGCTGGAACATCCACGAAAGAACCTGGAATTTCCTCATAAGTTATGTTTTCTGCAACTTTTATTAGTTCATCTAACGGAACTATTTCTGCTCCATAAATTTTAATTATTTGTCCCTCATCCTCGTAAAGCAGATAAATAATGTGGTTATACTCTATTCCATCCCTTGTGAGTATCTTCGCCTTTACACCACCAATAGTTGTCTCCTCTACACTGCTTACATAACTGTCCTTAAATGAGTTTACATCAACTGCTGAGTAAATAGTAATTCCACCAGAAGAATTATCTCCATTAGGATGATATTTACCTGGTGAATTCTCTGATTCTATATACCCCTCTGGTAGATATCCAGGTATAATCTTAATTTCTGGTATTTTATCATTTTTAATGGTTGGCTTAACATCCATAGTAAAAGTTCCTGTTTCTTTATCTCTATTAGTTTTAATCTCATATTTTTCTGCTATTCCATAAGCAGTTAAAGATATTCCTATTACCGCTGTAATTGATGCTGCTAGAATTATGGATTTCTTCCACTTTCTTTTTCTGCTCTTCATTGTATCTGTTGTAACGATTTCTGGAGATTTTTCTCCCTCATCATTATATTTCTTAATCATTTCTACCTTCCTTCTTTCATATTCTTCGGAAAATTTATGCTTTCTCTTAGGATACTTTAGCTCCTCTATAGTATTTTCTTCTCCTAAAAGATATAAAAGTTTTTCAATGTCATCTTTATTATTCATACATATCATCTCCTATGAATTTTTTCACCATCTTCTTTGCTCGCTCATATCTTTTAGCTGCCACATCTTCACTGATATTTAACATTGATGCTATTTCCTTGTAGCTAAGGTCATAAAAGCAACGATACTGAATTATTTCACGGTATTTTTGCGGTAAACTCGAAAGAATTTGTGTAATCATATGTCTATCCTCTACAGTTTTTACTGAAGGAATATTATTTTGATTTTCACTCGTGACTTTCTCTTCTACCTCTTTAGTGAATATTTCATTTTCTTTTCTATTTCTACGATACCTATCAATTGAAATATTTTTTATGGTATAGGTAACTAATCGCTTTGTCTTAAAGCTTTCAATCCTATTGATAGCCCTAAGATGTGGTATTAACTTTACGAAAGCGTCTTGTACTGCATCTTCAGCCTGCTCTACATTGTTTAAAATTGAATAGGCAATACAATACATTTTATTTTCATAAGTATCATAAAGCTGTTCTAACTTATTCTTTTGAAAATTTTCATCCGATGAAACTTCCACTTAATCACCCCTGTCGTTTAAGAGTACTCTTATTTAATATAACGAATCAGGAATAATAATCCTGACATTTTTATTTTAATAAAAAATGGAGTCTCTAATATCAGAAACCTCCATTTTCAATGTAAATATTTTTTTATTTTATCTTACTAACAGCATAATCCAAAGCAGACTCCAGATTATTATTATTTTTTCCTGCACCTTGGGCTTGGTATGTGCTTCCGCCACCCTTTCCATCAATTAGAGTTATGGCATCCTTTAAAAGCTCATTCATTGATATGCCTTTAAAGTCCTTTGAAGCTGCAAATATTAGATTTGCCCTATCTCCAGCTTTTACAGCCATAAGAGCTAGTGTATTTTCATTTTCCACTATTTTAGCTACAACCTTGTTAACCTGTTTTACATCTTCATTATCATAAATCTTTTTAACAATCGTAATATCTCCAAGTTTTTGTCCTAGCTCTACCATTTCTTTTACTTGATATGCAGCGACATCTTCGCTTAACTTTTTATTTTTATCTAAAGCTTCCTTTAGTTTTTCATTTAAATTTTTGATTCCATTTATAGCTTCATCTTCACTAGCATTTAGGTATCTGCATACCGCAGTTGTGAATCTATCCTTTTTAAATGAATCTTCTACAGCTCTTTTTCCTGCTACGTACTCTATTCTTGTAGCTCCCTTATGCTTTTCCCATCTTCTTATTTTAATCATTCTAAGCTCTAAAGTCGAACTTGGATGAACTCCACAGCAAGCATTGATATCTAAGTCACCAATTCTTACAACTCTGATTTCCTCATTAGTGTTTGGTAGTGATCTTCTAAGTCCAAGCTTCTTTAATTCTCTTTTATCAGGTACTAAGAATTCTACTTTAATATTTTCACTAATAACTTCATTTGCTGCTTTCTCAGCTTCTCTCATCTTTTCTTCATCTATAATTCCTTCGATATCTACAGTACAAATTTCTCTTCCCATGTGGAAACCTACAGTATTTGCGTTGAAAAGTTTATAGAAACATCCTGATAAAACGTGTTGACCTAAATGTTGGTCCATTCCATCTCTTCTTCTTTCCCAATCAATGGAGCATTTTAATTTATGTAACTTTATAGGCTTCTTATCTAAAACGTGATATGTAACCCCATCTTCCTCGTAAACATCTATAACTTTTTCATTCTCTATGGTTCCAAGGTCACAAAATTGACCTCCACCACCTGGGAAAAATGCAGTTCTATCTAAAACTACATGGAATTTTCCATCCTTCTCTTCAACTCTTTCAAGCTCTGCTACGAAATCCTTCATATATTGATCTACATAATATAGTTTTTCCATACTAATTTCTCCTTCAAATGTTTTCTAAACACTATTTTCTCTTATTCACTTCTCATCTTTTCATAAAGAATTATCATCCATAGACTTAGTCTATAATTTTCTGTAACCAGTAGAGAAATCTACTATATTTTTAAGATCTTCGCCTTTTAAATATGCTCTTAAATTTTCTACAGCAATTCTTACTATACGGTTATGAGTTTCTTTTAGATGATAATCACCTGAGATATGTGGTGTAATTATAGCATTTTTAATTGTCCATAATCTATGTTCTTTTGGCAATGGCTCTGGGTCTGTAACATCTAATGCTGCCCCTAAAAGTTTTCCACTTTCTAACGAGTTACAAAGAGCTTCAGTATCTATGCAAGTTCCTCTTCCCACATTAATTAATACTGCTCCATCCTTCATTTTAGAAAGTTTCTCTGCTGAAAATAGCTTGTAGGTATCCTTAGTGGCTGGCAAGCTAAGTGCTACAACATCTGCCTTTGGTAAAACCTCATCAAGTTTATCCATTAAATATAATTCATCTAAATACTCCGGCTTATTAGTATTACTTCTTCTAATCCCAATAGTGTATCCACCTAAAGCTTTAATTCTCTTTCCAAATTCTCCGCCGATATCACCTAAACCTACTATTAAAACTGTTGAGCCGTAAATGGATTTAACTTCACCTTCATCCTTCCAAAGACTATTATTTTGATTATCTCTGTAGTAGTGAAGCTTTTTAAATATTTCTAGAAGTACACCTATCATATGCTCAGAAATAGCTAATCCATATGCTCCTGTAGCATTAGTTAGTAATACACCTTCCTTTAATACCCCATCTTTTACATACATATCAGCTCCTGCACTATTAAGCTGCAGCCATTTTAAATTTCTAGCATGTTTAATCATCTCTATTGGTGGGTTTCCTATAATTATATGAGCCTCTGCAATAGTTTCCTCATCTATATCCATTGCTGAAGAAAATATAAAATTACCTCCTGGTGCTGTTTTCATTATAGCTAATTTATGTTCCTCATCCATAGCCATTAATATAAGTATGTTAATTTCATTATACACTTTAGTATTTCCTCCATTAATTTTATTTTAAGCAATGCATATATCCTTCTGATTCATCCCATGGCACTGAGTATCCAACCCCTTTAGCACAAAATATTGACGATGAAGTATACTCTGGATCTGCATCCTTATTGTAATTTATTGCTTCAATAGCTTCTGAACTATTATGACATTCCTCATATCCACTGAATATTAAGCTTAAAGTTCCCTTTCCCTTGGTAAAGGCTTGAAACTCTAATGGATAATTCATAAAGGTTGATACTGGCCCAACACCTTCAACAACCACTCTTTCTCCACAGCTCTGAGGCTCTTCAAAACTCCCACTCATTTTTTGTATATCACTCATAACTCTGCCAAGTAAATTCAAATCCACATCTATTTTAAATCTATAATAAGGCTCAAGCAGTATCTTTTCCGCCTTTTCTAGACCTTGTCTGATAGCCCTCTTAGTAGCTTCTCTGAAATCCCCACCTTCAGTATGCTTATTATGAGCTCTTCCAGTGATTAAAGTTACCTTAATATCTGTGATGCCAGAGCCTGTTAAGGTTCCCTTATGCTCTCTCTCAAAAACGTGGGTTCTAATTAAATTTTGATTTCCTGGTGTAAGAAAGTCATTGTGACATTTATTTTCAAACTCAATTCCTGAGCCTCTAAGACCTTCCTCTAACTTTAGATGAACCTCTGCATAATGTCGTAAGGGTTCAAAATGTCCAAATCCTTCAACTGAACCTTTAATTGTTTCCTTGTATAATATCTCTGGTGTTCCAAATTCCACTTTAATATTAAATCTATCCATTAGAATTTCCTTTAATACTTCAAGCTGGATTTTCCCCATAATGCTTATGTAAATTTCCTGAAATACCTCACTCCAAGTCACATTTAAGCTAGATTCTTCACTCTCAAGGAGCTTAAAATATTTTAGTACATCTCTAGGATTTAATTCTTTATCAAAAATAACCTTAGCTCTAAGAGTAGGAATCATATCATAATGTACTCCATCTATACCTAATCCCATTCCAGCCTTTAGTGCTGTTAAGCCTATTACTCCTATGATTTCTCCTGAAAAAGCCTTGTCACAAACTTCATATTTGGTGCCATTATATCTTCTAATCTCATTTATCTTTTCTTGGTACTCTTCATCACTAACCTTATAAGTAATTTCATCCTTCACCTTTAACTCTCCATCTATAATTTTTAAGAAAGTTATTCGGTTTCCTTTGTCGTCATACTTGACCTTAAATACTCTAGCTTTTAACAATTCATTATTTTTATTTGAGTAATCTGTCTCAGTAAGTTCATTGAAAATATTAAGAAACTCTTCTACTCCAATATCCTCAAGGGCCGCTCCCTTAGCTCCTATAAAAATTTTATTTTCCTTAATAAGATTTTTAAGAGTTTCTACCCAAAGTTGAGGCTTATATCCCTCTTCTAGATAAAATTCCAAAAGTTCTTCATTACGTTCTGCAATAAATTCAGCTTCCTCTTCACTTAAGGAATCAATACCTTCACTTTGAAGAAGTAATATATCATGGCTGAGACTACGATTTAGCTCTTCTAAAGCTCTTTCTGCACTTGCTCCAACTCTATCAATCTTATTTATAAATATAAAAGTAGGAATACTATGCTTTCTAAGGAGCTTCCACACCGTCTCCGTATGTCCCTGAACTCCTTCAACTGCACTAACAATAACTATGGCATAATCCAGCACACTTATGGCTCTCTCCATCTCAGGTGAAAAATCTATATGTCCTGGAGTATCTATCAGATAATAGGTTGAATCCTTATAATTAAAAATTCCTATATCAGAAAATACGGTTATTCCTCTTTCCTTCTCAATCCTGTGGCTGTCTAGGAAGGCTTCCTTATGGTCCACTCTTCCTCTACTTCTAATACTATTTGTATGATAAAGCAATTGCTCAGAAAATGTAGTCTTTCCTGCATCTACATGAGCAAAAATCCCTATGGACTTATTCATGGTAGTCCTCCCCTCTTTCTATACATCTTTAGGTTTATTTTACCACAAAGAATACGGTACATATCAATTTGATTTTATAAAAATACTACTAGTAAAAGTTAAATTTGCAGATATCACCACAAAAATGTTAGAATAGTTATACTATTGAATATGCTTTCAATATAGATTTGCGTCATTTATAGGGGGAATATTAAATGTCAAAAGAAAAATCTGCTGAAAAAACAAAACGAAAATTAAAACATAAGTTAGAGGATCTTTTAAACAATGTTTATATGAATTTTACTATGATTAAGGATTTGCATGAAGCAGCTTACTCTTTAAATCCAGAGTATAAAACCTTCTGGAATAAGCATCCTGAAAAAACTAAAAGAGAGCTTCTAAAAAATCAAAAGGATATTGAAATTTTAGGCTGTAAAAATAAATTTAGTGAAATGATTTTTGGTATCAATAATGTTGGCTTCTTTTATGGATTAAAAAGATTATTTACTCTTGGTAAAATCTCTTCAGAAGAAAAAATTAAAATTGCAGTAACTGCTGATAAATTTACTGCAACCCTAAAAAGCATTAATAATAGTTTATGGCTAAAGTAAAAACTTTAGCCATAATTTTTATTCTCCTACCAATTGTGGCGAAGGCTCTGAATATTTAATTAAGAAAAATAAATCTCCTAGATCTTCCCTTTGCCATCTATAACTCATCAATATTTCATAAGCCCCCTTATCCTTTTCAGGATTATATAATCTTACTTCTCCATCACCTTTAAAATAAGGTATATTTATATCATTACATTGCATTTTTTTACCGCCGGAATTTAAATAAGAATTCATATACATATATATCATGGAGTACACCTTTCCATTAAGTGCACCATAATCATTATTAAGACTGTTTGCAAATGTACTTATAGGCTCTTCATTTTCATCGATATATTGAGTTCTATTTATTTTATATACATGGGCACTTCCACATTGACCATAGTATTTTTCACCATCTAGCCTCTCATAAAACTCTATAAAATTTTGAACCATGATTTCTTCGCGCTCTGAATTGCTCCACTCTAAAATAATATTTTTCACCACTATATTAAAGTAGAAAAAGTCTTCCCCTAAATACTCTTTATATTCTTTTGTATTATCATCAAGTGATTTTCGAAGGTCCTTTAAAAAGAATCTGTCATAAAAATTTCCATTAACCTTCATTCTACTCACCATTTCACTTATCTCCTCTGGTGGTTCTCCTAAATCCTTAATCAATCGATTTATATATACACCTGTTGCTTCTGGTGCATGTTCAATATCAATACCAACAAAAGTTATCTTTTTCTCTTCTGGAAGCTGCTTATTATATTCATAATAAAACTTATAAAGATTATAGGTATCTTGATTATCTGCAAAGGTAGACTTAAATTTATTTATTGTATTCTTTAAAGTATTTAAATCACCTGTTTCTAGATATTCATTTAAAATTTCAGCAAATGAAACAGGTACTTCCAATATTATATATTTCACCCCATGATTCTCAATAAAGTATTTAGCCATATACTTTTGCATTTCATAGCTAAGATGTGTCCCATGTGTTTCTCCAGTTAGGTAAACATTATAATTTTTCAATTCTTCCTCAATATCTTTAAGTTCTCCATAAGTACCTTCCAAATTAATTTCAGTTCCCTGTGATAATATCCTTGTGACGTTCCATAAAACTTGTCCCCAATTTAGCCATATGAAAAACATTAAACAACCTGTTAGTATCGATATCGATACTAACATAATCCTCTTTCTCTTTTTAGACATAACCTCTCACCTCAACACACCTTACATAATTAAACAAATACGCCTAAACAACTTTCATCATTACTCTAAATCATATCAATCATATTAGATTGTTCATTTCTTTTCTTTATACTATATCCCAGATAAAAAACAATCATCATTATTACAAGTCCTGCAACTTGAGAAGCAAATATCGTAATCATAGTTCCTTCAATAGGATTTTTTTCAAATTGCATTCCTATTTTAACGGTAAGAAAACTTAATGGTGCAGAAAAATCTTGTGATAATCCTGCTAAGAATAAACTTCTCTTATCATCTGACACAAGGATAAGCTGCCAAATGTATATAAGTAAAGAAATAATGCCTCCTGAGTTTGCTAATAATGTAGCTTTAATTGGACTCTTCATATGACCTTGGAAAAGCCCAGCCACCCATACCCAATATATTATAAAAAATATTGGTCCTCCATAAATGAGTATTGATATAAGCCCTGGGACTAAAATTAGATAGTTGAATACCATACCAATAATTATTGGTGATATTATAAGTAATATCTTCTTAGATTTTTTCATTAATTAATCTCCCTTCAATCTCGCAAACATCTTATACACTTATTATACAATTTTTACATTTTATCCTAAACACTTTTAAACAAAATATATTTCTTAATCCTATCTTCAAATACTATATGGATTTTTCCACTTATGGTAACATAAATATATAAAATCTCTAATGATAGGTCGAATACTTATGAACAACGTCTCACCCTCTACTTCAGAAACTAAATTAAACCAATATGGATATAAGGAAAATAACAATCCAATTTATACTGATAAATATATTGATATCAAACAACTCAATGGTTCTTAGACACATTAAAATAATAACTTATTACTTATAGAATGAATTCAAAAAGCTGACCTGAGGAATTGATATGCTCATGTCAGCTTTTCTACCATTTATATTATTTAATCAGCAATAACTGGTGACCTTCTTTATTTTTTCTTACCCTGTGTATATTAACTTTCCTCTAGACCACTAAAACAGACTCATCTGCTCCTCCTCATAATTCCTTCTATAAGCCTTTATGATATCCCCCATCCTATACAAGATCCCATACTTCTCACATTCCCCTTTAAACAACTTCCAAAGTTCTTTAGCTTTAGGTGAAGGACATTCATATCTTTCTCCATAATTTCTTATGTATGTTCCTACAAGATTTTCTCTTGGAAATAAGCTTCTAATTTCCTCATAATAATGATCTCTTTGATTTCCTCTAAGTGTTAGTCCCATTCCATATGCAAATATAAATTTTGCCCCTGCGGCGTGAGCTCCTTTAACTATGGATTTGATATTGTCCGAACTATCATTTATAAAAGGCAGCACAGGCATTAATAATATTCCCGTAAAGATGCCATTATCACTTAACTCTTTTATTGCCTTAAACCTCTCACTTGAAGGTGGAACATGGGGCTCTATTTTCTTACATAGTTCATCGTCAAAGGTAGTTACAGTAATTTTTATCAGCACTGGAGAATGAGCACTTATCTTCTTCAATATATCAATATCCCTTGTAATAAGAGGACTCTTTGTAGCGATTGAAATCCCAAAATTATATTTATTAATTTGTTCTAGAGCTTTCCTAGTCAGCTGAAGGTCCTTCTCAAAGGGATTATAGGGGTCACTCATGGCCCCTGTTCCGATGACTCCTTTTCTTCGCTTTCTCCTTAAATCTTTTTCTATGCTTTCTATAGCATTTTCCTTTGCCCGAACTCTATCAAAATCCTCTATCTGATAACATTCACTTCTGGAATCACAGTAAATACACCCATGACAACAGCCCTTATAGATATTCATATTATAATTGATATCAAACCATGAATTATCGCTTACATAATTTGATATTAACTTCTTAGCACTTATATATTCCATATTCTCACCTCCTACATTTTATTTATTAACATTATAAAGCCATTGACAATCATCACCTGAAAAGTTTATTACTTCTAAGCCTTTATAGCTGGCTGTAATATTATTGTCTTTAATCTACTCTCCTCAACTTTTCTTGGGTCACTAAGATATATCTCTTGATGCTTTCCCGTTAAATTATATTCATTTTCTTTTATTGTATCATGGAGCTTCTTTACAGTCTCTCCTTCTTCTCTATAAGGCCCTACATATAGAGTTGCAAAGACTTCTCTTTCCTCCACCTCTAATAAATATAGATTATTAAGATATTTACCTACATCCTCTGACTTATATTTTTCTTTAAAAAACTCAATATCCCTCTCCTCTACATAGCTAGGAATTTGAATCATCATTGTCCATTTCCACTTATCCTTAGACTCTTCAACAAAATTTTCTATATTATCTGTCCACCACTCTCCAGCTAAAGGCATAACAACATAATCTTGACCCCTTTTTTTATACTCCATTTTTAAACTATATGCCATCTTATAAAGAGCACCAACTATAGCCTGATATTCTTCATTATTATTTGGATCACCTTCCCCATCTATTGCAATATATTGAGACTTAGGGCAGTTTATCTTCTTATACTGATTTTCTTTAACCTTATATAATTCTTTTTGTTCCTTTTTTAAATCTAATTTTTCTTGTACCATATTTTTAACCCCTTTACTTTCTTATTTATATCTTCATTATAAAAAAACAAATAGGACATCATACTGTCCTATTTGCTATATAAGTAAATATTATTTATGTAAGAATATCTTGCTATACTAGTCTTCTACTAATAACAACTTTTTACTTTTGAATACCACGTTATAACCATAAAATAACCGATTATCGGTGATGCTCCATATCCCATCAATGGAACTGGAAAATTTCCAAAAATAGTTGAAAGCAAAATAATTATATAATATAACCCGACGCATAATGATTGTAATCTATAATTTTTAGGCGGAAATAAAATAAATGGTATTGTTAATAATAGAAGTGATATAATACCTAAAACTAACCATCCATATCCCATAGTTGTTACCAACCCTAATATTTTTTCCACATAATCTACAGGTGGAAGACTGTCTAAAAATATCCATGATAATATAATTAGTATAAAAAGAACCCCTATTATAATATTACGACCAATACTTTTACTACATCTGCATAACATTATAATTATCATTGGAATGGCAAATCCCGTTAATTGAGAAGCATCTGGCTGCATAACAATTAATATAGCGATTCCAATTGTTATAATACTATAAATTATAATTCCTTTAATTTGAAGAACCTCTTCTAATATAATTATAGTCATAGGTATAACTATTATAGACACATTAAGATTAATTCCTCCAATGGATATCCATCTGTGAACGCCCTCAATATTAGAACTAATGAAGGTTAGTATTAAAAGCAATATTGGAACTATAGTAAATCTGTGAGAAAAAAAATTTTTTTTAAGTTTAACATTATTCAATAATATAATGCATGATATTCCTCCCATAATTACCAAACTTAATACGTTTTGTATCCATATATATATTGGGACACCACAATGAATCATCGCAATAACACCAATTATGATAGCAGGTATAGATACTATTATTGGAATAAAGTTTAATAATCTTATTTTTCTCATGTTAACTCCTTAAATTACAAATATAAATTTATTGTTATTTTATAAATTTCATATTGCTATCCATCTCACCATTTTTATCTTGAAACTCTATTTTTAAGTCCTTACAATCCTGTTGGTTGAAGATATTATATATGTCTGTGTCTTCACTTAACTTTTTATACTCTGGATCTATGATGATAAAATATTCATTAGGTAATAACTCTTCAGTATATAGTTCACCATTAAAATTTATGATTAATGCCTTTGAAGTATTATTCTTTCCGAAAACTACAACTGAAGCTTCATTAGTATCATAATTATTTATAATATCAACTCCATATCCAAACCTCATATTCCTCCAATGAAGCTGAGTATTCCAACCTGCCGTATACCTGTTATTTAAAACTCTTTGAAGCCTTCCAATTTCAATATAATCTCCTTCATCCTTCAATGAAAACTTATATTTATCAAAGTCTTTAAATGCTACAAACTCCCCATCACTATATCTTGAAAAAGCTGCTACCGCCATCTCCTCATCAGATAACTTTGAAGAATAGGTGCTTATATAAGCTATTCCATAGGTAATTATTATCCCACAGCAAAGCATAATGCCTATGGGCTTAATAGCTAAGCTCAAAATTTTATCCTGTTCTTTATTTTGTACTAAATTTAGGAGCTTCTTTAAGTTAACTCTTTCTATAATACATTTAAATATTCTGTAACAAAGAAGTCCAATCACCGTACCGAAGGTATTAAAAATAACATCATCTATATCTGTAATATTTATTGCTGTGAAATATTGAATTACTTCAATAGACACTGAACCAATAAACCCATATAATAATATCTTTTTAAAGTCATCAGCCTTCTTAAACAATAATGGAGTAAATAATCCTAATGGCACAAACAACAAGATATTTCCTACTACATTATATAAAGAGTTAGATAACCCCATAAAGTTATCTGAAAACATCTTAATTGTCTCTATTAATGGCACTAAATTTAAATATCTGTAGTTATTAAAGGATATTGCTAGCTCTCCATTCTTAAATAAGGTAAAATATATCACCGCTAAAAAATATATAAAAAATAAATTAATAGCCACTTCTCTTAATCTGGTTACCTTCTGCTTCCTTCTTACAATAACTCTATACCCTATCCATATACCAATAGAAATTATAAACATAGTAATATACGATATTGCGAAATCACCCATGATAAGTTTCTCCCCTCAGCATTTCCATTTATGCCGTAACTTTGTATGGCGTATTTCTCCACTTAAATACATTTGAAATTACACTGACTGAAAGTATATTAATAACAAGACTACTACCTCCGTAGCTTATGAAAGGCATGCTTAATGAAACTATCGGTAAAATATTGAGATTAGTTAAAATAGCTAGTATAAATTGAGCTGATATTAATGCACAAAATCCACACACAATCATTTTCCCATATTTATCCTTAACCTTACTTCCAATTAATCCAATCCTAATAATAAATGCACAAACTAAAGCTATTATTACTATTCCAGCTATCCATCCAAAGCAATATACTATAAATGTAAAAACAAAATCCGTATGAATTTCTGGAAGCATCTTCTGTGAAAACTGTGCTCCCTGGCCAAAAAATCCTGCATTTTTGTTTAACTCAGCTATCTGAGCATAAATCCAGCTATAGCTTGATGACTCTTTACCTGGGTTAAATCTATCTATAAACCTAGTAATCCTATAAGGATTAGTAAAAATATATACTGCAACAAAACTTACTAATCCTGATAAAGCGTACACCACATGTTTCACTCTTACACCAGAAATAATCATAACTGTAATTGCTCCTATAATATAAATCCCAAAATTAACTGATGAACGACCCAAAATAAATAGTGGTGATGGCATGAATACTAAAGCCATACCAATTAAAATCTTCTTTCTACTGCTCCAATCCCATTTTTCAAATATACCGCATAAAGAAATTATTATTATATATGGTGAGACCAATAATGTATTAAGAGACATATTTCCTACTCTTACCCATCCTAAAGCACCATTTATAGAATTGCCGAATAAAAACGTAGATAATAGTAACGCAACGCCACCTATATAAATATACTTAGAATATTTCTTCAAGGCTCTATAATCAATTTTCATTAATACAACTGCAGTTATAATTCCTCCTGCCATATAAATAACTGAATTTGATAAGTAGTTTGTGTTATATCCATGTGATAGAAAATTATTACTTTGAATAAACCATAAGACAAATAATCCAATTGAAATAAATGCGCTAGTCAACCCTAATAGTATCCAATCTGGAGCAGCTTTGTGAATCTTATTTAGGTCCTTGCCAACTACCTCTGCTGGTCCCATTTGCTCTATTGCCTTCCTTATCGACTCTTCTTCTGAAAGTCCTACATACATATAGTCCTGTGTTAGCTCCTCAATATGACTTGTAATTTCTTCTCTAATACCTTCATGAACCCTCTTATTTCTAACTAACTCACAAACTTCATCTAAGTATTTATTGATTTCATTAATCATTACTGTAGACATAAATCCTTCCCCCCTAATACTTCATTTACTGTAGAACTAAACAACTTCCATTCCTGCTCCTTTTCATTAAGAATTCCTTTACCAGCTTCCGTTATCTTATAATATTTTCTCTTACGTTTGCCTTCTCCTGTATCCCAATAGGATTCAATGTAATTCTCATTTTCCAGTCCATGAAGTATTGGATAAAGCGTTCCCTCTTTAAAGGAGAAAACACCTTTTGATCTATCCTCGATTTCCTTTATCATCTCGTATCCATACATATCCTTGCGATTAAGGATGCTTAAAATAAGTATTGTGGTACTTCCTTTTAACAATTCTTTATTAATTTTCATTACTTCACCTCTTACCTAGATATACTATACATAGATTATCTAGGTATAGTATATACCAACAAATATATCCTGTAAAGTATTTACTTGTACATTCCACTCATTTTTTCTATTTTTCTTTTAATGTTTTCTCTTAAAAATAATGGACTTAAAACTTCCACATATTCTCCAAAGCTTAAAACCATTCCTTCAACCCAGTTGCTATAAGGAAGTTTTATTATCGCTGTTATAAATTCATCCTCATACTGAACTTCCTCATAATCATCGAAACTCTCCATAATCATACCTTTGAGATTACTCATAAACCTTATAGTAATTTCAGTTTTCTCAAGTTTATCTTCCTTAAATATATCATCATTTAATTCTTCTCTATAAATAAAGGTCTCTTCTCTAATCTTAATATTTTTTATCCTATCAACCTTGAAAATTCTCATCTCCTCTTTTAACGTACAAAATCCATATACATACCAGCTTAAGGATTTGAAGATGATTTTATAAGGTTCAACTATCCTAAATGTGCTTTCTCCACTTCCATTAATATAACCAAACTCTAGAGGATTTCTATTTAAAATAGCTCTATCAATAAGATTTATTCTATGGTTTAAATCTGAACTTTTTCCCCATCTTGAAAAATCAATTACAAGCCTGTCATTTAAATTACTTACCTCAGGTTTTGCACTTTCCAGCTTATTTATTAGTGATGTAGTCTCCGTACTCTCATAAGATTTATTGATTTCTTTTAGAAGTTTGTTTAAAAGTGCAGCTTCCCCCGTAGTCATTGAAGATTTATTTACCTTAAATCCATCTATAATTCCATAGCCTCCACCATGCCCCTTATAAGAAACTATAGGTATTCCAGCTCTTTCTATTATTTCAATATCTCTTTGGATAGTTTTTGTTGAAACCTCAAACTTCTCTCCTAACTCTTTTGCTGTAATCTTATCTCTGTTATTTAAAAGCATTATAATTGCTACTAATCTATCTATCTTCATAATTCACCTATAAAAATTCTATCTAATAATTTTGCTCTCTATTACTGTAGCATCTGCATATTTCTTTAATAATTCGATAGCCCCTTCTATATGTTCCTTTAGTTCCTCGTCTCCATGAAAAGATATTATATTCATTAATATATGTTTAGTTTCTGCTGTTATCATAGCTCTTTCAGAGTCAGAAGTGCTGCTTCCGAACTTACCTTTTTCATCTTCAAACACTGGTAGGTTCTCTAAATTTATCGGTCCTCGCCCTATGCCTGAGTAGGTTTCCCCCTTACCTCCAATAACAAATTTTATGGTACCTTCTATTTTATCTAGATCATAGGTTCCAACTGAATAACCACTTGTCATTGAAATTAAATTATTTATATCTACTACATTATTTACCCTATAAAGTCCTAATCCCTTTACAATTCGCTTTACTAGGGATTCTGAAGAAAGTCTATATCTGCTTGGATCTTTCCCTAACTTCTTATATGCACTTCTTGAACTATCTATGTTAGGTATCTTTAAGACTTCTTCTGGCTTAATTGTAGCTTGAATCTCATCACACCTGCTATTTATAAGATTCCAAAGTTCATCCCTACCTTCTTCCACTATGACCTCAGCTTCAATACATCCAAGAGATACCTCTGGACACTTTTCCTTTAATTCCTCTGAAATTTTTATATTTATCATATTTAAACTTTAATAAGAACCTATTGTGTAGTACTTATTAAAATTTCACCTCCACCTCTTATTTCGTTTTTATTTAATCTACACCCTTATATATACATTATTACATTTATGCTATTATTTTAATATAAAAATTAAACTTTCATGGTGTAAAATATGAAATCTGATTTATTAAATATATAAAATTATTCATCTTGGAGAAAAACCTACTTCTTACGTAGTAAATACAATTAACTTGAATAGCTAGATTTATTTGAATTTTATTCTGTGTAGGTTTATAATTTTTTTAAGTAAGTTTAAAGGAGATGACCTAATGAGTAGTATAATCCTTGAAGGCGGTACCTTCAGACCAGTATTTAGTTCTGGTGTAATGGATGCCCTTCTCGATAATGATATTATGTTCCCATATTGTATTGGTGTTTCTGCTGGAATTACCAATGGATTTTCTTATATATCCAAACAGCGTCAGCGTAGTTATAAAATAATGAGAGACTATAGAAATGATAGAAGATATATAGGTGTAAGGAACTTTTTAAAATGTAGAAGTCTCTTTGGATTAGATTTTGCCTTTGATGAAATTCCAAATAAAATTTATCCTTTTGACCATCAGACCTTTCAAAATTATAATGGTAAGATTTTAGTTGGAGTGACTAATGCTAAAACAGCACAATCCGAATATCTTGATGGTAAAAATATTGATTTAAAATGTACTATGCTAAGAGCAACCTGCGCTATTCCGATGGTTTTCCCACCAATCCAAATTGATAATGATGAATACTTTGATGGTGGCCTTTGTGACCCAATTCCTATAGGAAAGGCTATTTCCGACGGTAATGACAAACATCTAATTGTATTAACTAGACCTAAGGGCTATGTTAAAGAATTAGGCAAAGGAAATGTCATGGTATCAAAACTATTTGAGAAGAAATATCCTAACTTAAAAGAGATTTTGCTATCCCGTCATATTAGATATAATGAAACGGTAAAACTCTGTGAGAAACTTGAAGCTGAAGGAAAAGCAATAATTTTACGCCCTACTGCTGAGGATGGTATTGATAGCTTTGAAAAAGACCTTAATAAAATAGCCCATGCCTATGAGCATGGATATAAAGTCGCTATGGATAGAATTGAAGAAATAAAAAACCTTTTATAATCACTTATATTTTAAATATTTAACCTTAAGCTAAAAAGAACACTAAATATAAATGTTTAAAATGTACCCTATATAATATACACTTTAAAAAAAGTCTATTATATAGGGTACATTTTATTTATATCTAACTCTTTATTTTATCTATATAACTGCTTCTGCCATTTAATTATTAATTTAATTAACTTGGGCTTCTCCGGCCTTAAATATTGCATACTTAGTACAAAGTGGTCCAATAAGTTCATACATAACTGTAGCTGCTAATATTATAGTCCTAATTTCTGAACCATATAAAGGTAAAGCATTTTCAACTAATAGAGATAAGCCTATTGCAACACCAGCCTGTGGTACCAATGTAAATCCTAAATATTTTTGCACAACTGGCTCTGACTTCGCTATCTTACAACCAATATATGCACCTAACACTTTCCCTATTATCCTTGACACTATATAACCTATCCCTATAAACCCTACAGTTTTTAATACTGAAAGATCTAAATCTAGACCTGATATTGTAAAGAAAGCTATAAATATCGGATTTGTAAAGTTATCAAGTACTGTAAGTAATCTTCCTTTTCCATCCGTAATATTACTTATAGCACTTCCTAGAGCCATACATGTCAATATACTTGATAATTCGAACTTAGCAGCAATTCCTACCGCTAAAAGAATTACACCTATAGCCAAACTCATGGTTTGTTCTTTACTGTTAGATGATCTATTTACAAACGCTAATGCAAACCCCAATACTGCTCCTACAAGAAGAGAGCCTATAATTTCTATAAATGGTTTTGCTACATCCATCACTGTTAGCGCTCCTGCACCTGATATTAAAACTTGTGCAATAGCTAAACAAATTCCAAATGCAATAACTGCAATGGCATCGTCTATAGCAACTACTGGAATAAGTGTATCTACTAACGGTCCTTTAGCTTTATATTGTTTTAATACCATAAGCGTTGCTGCTGGTGCTGTAGCCGAAGCAATCGCTCCGATAGCTAAACTAAATGGTAATGGTTGTCTAAATACAAATGTCATTACTAATATCACAACAACTACTGCCATTAAAGCTTCAAATAAAGCAATAACAATTATTCCTGACCCTATCTTTTTTAAATTTTTAAAGTTAAGAGAACTACCTATGTTATATGCAATAAATCCTAACGCCGCCTCTGAAATAACTGTTAGTCCGCTAATAGCTTCTTTCGGTATAAGCTTTAAGAAGAATGGTCCGATAATTATACCTGCTAAAAGATAGCCAGTTACCTTTGGTAACTTCAAATATCCAACTAAAACTCCTAATAATATTCCCGAAAGAATAACTATTCCTAAAATATATAACCAATTCATTTTGTCTTTCCTTCTTTCTTCTAGTTAAAACTACCTCCAATGACTCTTCCTAGTGGTAGCGTAAATGCTATGCCTGTCCCTGGATGATTCAATCCACCTGTGACTTTATTAATAATTTCTATGGCACTATCAACCTGCTCTTTTCCTAAAACTGTTAATACAGTTTTATTAGATGTTTTCCCCTTATTTAATAGCATTTGTAATGAAGAGAACATACTCAGTTCCTCACATGTACTTAACACATTTGCCATTCCTACTGAATCTATAATCGTAGAACCATTTATCCCAATATTATTAAATTCAACCATAATATTCTCTAATTGCTCCGAGTCGTTAAGTATAAATACCAAAAGTTCCATATTATTCATCACCTTCCCCCTATTTTATTATACTCCTATGAATATTAAAGTAAATTTTAGTATTTATTGATTTATAGCAATATTATCCTATATTTCCTTAAATAAACTAGCAGCTGTCCATTTTCATAACTTTTCATTAGAATTCTTCATCAACTTACCATTTTGGGGAAAAATAAAAGGCCTATTTCTAGAATAGACCCTTCATCACTCATGTTATTTGATACTGTTTTTTAATAAAAATTTATCTTCTGCAGTTATAATATCCTCTGCTGTTATTACGTTTATATTCTCCTTGCAAAGGTCCTCATCACATATTCTTATACTTTGAGCTCTTATCAAACTATCCAAATATTGTTTTATCATAAGACCATTATTTAGAACTAAATTTGGATTTCCATACATGCCAATTATAGCTTTCTTTAAAGCTATTTCGGCTTCACTTTCTAATGAATACGACTTTCTATTTAATGTATTTAGAGCTATGTCACAAAGTCCATTGTAATCATAAGCCTCAAAATCAAACCAAGTTGGGAATCGATAGTTAAATTCCTGATTAGTTAATACTAACCTTCTCATACCTTCCTTCTCCCCTGATAAAACAATAATAATTTTATTAGCATTTTTATCTATAAACTTAATTAACTCTGCAACTACTTTATTACACTGTTCTTCTTCTAATAACAAATCTATTTTATCAATAAATAGAACCTTACCAGCGAATTTGCTAAGGATATCCTCCAGCTTCATTCCCCTATTTATCAATGCCATTAGCTCGTATTTATCTAGTTCCACCGTACTCTTAGCCTTAACCATTCCCATGCTATAATACATTTCTGCTAATATATTAGCTACTGTCTTTTTACCTGTACCGCTTTCCCCAGTGAATACTATATTCATATATTTATTTATATCATTACTAAAGCCTAACTTTCTTCTCTTTTCTTTAACCTTTTGAAGCTTATATTGTTCTCGTAAAAACTCCTTAGATTCTTCGCTTCCAACTAATACATTTAATCTTCTTTCTAAATCAAAATTATTGTCATAGTCAGCTACATTAATCTTTTCTACATCTTTAGATGTTATAAGGTTCATCTCATAAACGCTTATGTCCTCTTCAACAATTCTAATGCTTTGGTTTCTGATTAGCTTTTCTACATAGTTCCTAACCATTCTTCCATTACCTGATTGTGCATCAGAATTTTTGTATATATCTACAAAGCTCTTCTTTAGGGCAGTATACCCATTTTTAGATAACTTAAAGCCTTTTGCTTCTACTAGCTTTATTGACATTTCTAAAAGCTCATTAGGATTATAATCAGCGAAGTTAGTCCATAGTGGGAATCTTGATCTTAAACCTATATTAACATCAAAGAAATTCTCCATATCCTCTTCATACCCAGCTAGAATTACTATAACTTCTTTAGAATAATCTTCAATTAATTTAAGAAGAGTTTCTACAGCCTCAATTCCTAAAGAATCATTAGCCAAAGTATATGCTTCATCTATAAAGAGAATTCCACCTATAGCTTCCTTAAATTTCTCCTCTGTTTTCTTTGGTGTTTCACCTGGAACATCTGATACAAAGCTAGATCTATCAGTTTCAACCAATTGTCCTATCTTTAAAAGACCCATACTATTTAGCATTTCTGCTACTAATCTAGCTATACTTGTCTTTCCTGTTCCTGGATTACCTGTAAACACCATATTTAGATTTTGCTCTATCTTAGTATTTACGCCCACAGATTTTCTTTTTTCTTGAGCAACTATAAGCTTATACTGACTTCTTAAAAGAGCCTTTACCTCATCTAGTCCTACAATTTCTTTTAGTTTCTCTTCTAAATCAAACTTAGCATTAACCTTAAAGTTAAAGTTGTCTCTTTCCAATAAATCAATCTGTCTTTCACTATTAGTTAAATATTTTTTAGAAGCATCTAATATTGCATTTTCAACTATATTTCTAACAAATCTAGCATTACCTAAGTCATTTTTTCCTGTAAGCTGATTCCTAGTAAATAAATCTATAAGTCCATGTTTTACATTCTTTGCAATTCTATATCCCTTTGATTTAGCTATGTTTACAGCGATTTCATACATCTCAACTGGATTATAGTCGTAGAAATGAATTACATTTGAAAATCTAGATTTTAAGCCCTGATTAAATGATAAGAAGTGTTCCATATCATTTTCATAGCCTGCTAAAATTACTATAAGATTATCTCTATTATCCTCAATACCCTTTAATAGTGCATCTACAATTTCTTTTCCAACTTTATCATCTTCACTTTCGCATAGAGAATAAGCCTCATCAATAAATAAAACTCCTCCTATAGCTGAATTTATGATATCAATTGTTCTTTTAGCTACATCATTAACATTCTCAGTAACAAAATCAGCCTTACTAACCTCTTTAAATATACCTTTAGATAAAATTCCTAGGGCATATAAATATTCAAAAGTTATCCTTGCAGCATTAGTCTTTCCAGTTCCAGCATTTCCAGCAAAAATCATGTTCATAGAAATTTGTGAAGTTTTAAGTCCAAGCCTCTGTCTTATGTTCTGAACCTTGTAGTTATTTTCTACATTGGTTATAAAGTCTTTTAACTCTTTCATTCCTGTAATAGAATTCAGCTTATATTTAACCTCATCTAAGGTAGGTATTAAATAATCACTAAGCTTAAATATATCACTATTAATTTTGCAATAAATCTCATTTTTGTTAACGTAAACTAAAATCTGATTTTGTCCATCCATCATTTCAACCTCTATTATATTTACAAGAGGTTTATATACTTTATATGAAATATATTCGCTAACTCCAAAACTAGAATTTTCTCTAAAATTTTCCTGAAGATATTTGCAAACACCAAAGTAATCCTGGCTTGTTTCATCCTCATTAACACCTAGTGTTATGTTTATATTGTATTGTTTTTGAAGCTTATCTATAGCCTTTATAACATTTCTTCTAACTACTATATTTCTTTCTTCTTCAGTTAATGGTTTTGTATGTAAAACCTCATCAGCATGAATACAATCTTCCTCTAATATCTTGCTACCATCATGGTTATAAACAAAAACAAAGAATTTATCATGACAAATGAATTCTTGAATCTTTTCACCATCAGTCTCTCTTGCTTCAATTAAAAACTTATTTTTAATTACATATTCCTCATTTAATCTAATACAGCTATTAGGTTCAATAGTTTCTAGAACCTCTATTATTTTTTCACTTGCATCTTCTAGATTTTTAAATATTATCACACCTGAAGAACTATTAAGCTTTTCATATAAGTCCGTTAGAAATGCATTAAATCCTAAGTTGAAATTGTATGAAGCAAGATTAATCTCCTCAACCTCTCCTCTTGCTACTAAATCATTTTCTCTAAGCTTTTCAAATAAAGACCTAACACTAGCCTTTTTAAATGTTCCTCGATCTCCTATTAAAAATAATCTACCTCTTTGATCCGTTGAAAGTTTTCCCTTAAAGTAGTTACAAATATTATGGATATATTCCTTCTGACCTATCAGTTCCTCATTTAACTTTCTTTCTATATTTAAAAATTTCTTATCAATTTCACTATTATTTGTTTTATTCATATGTCTCCTCCTAGTCTAAAATACAAAGTATCTCTTATATCTATTTTCTTATTTAACTAAACATTTATACCCTATTATGTTTTAGCCACTATTTTCATTTAAGATTTTAGTTTATATTATATCACAAAAATATAATATAAAAAGATAACGTTATTTTGATAAAATGTTATCTTATAACTAAATCTGCAATAATAGGATAATGATCTGAAGGATACTTACCATTAATATGGTAATCCACTATTTCTGTATTAACTATTTCAAACTCCTCGGAAACAAATATATAGTCAATATGCCTGCCCTTCTTTGTTCCTCTAAAATTACTCATAGTGGATCTTCCATATATATCTTTATTGTACTCCTGAACTGCTATAAATCGTCTTTTACTCCCTGAATCGTTTGCAAAATCTTTTATAAGTCTACTTCCGGGAGTCGCATTAAAATCCCCCATCAATATTACCGGTAGCCTATCCTCTTCGTACTTTTTATCCATGTACTCCACTATCTTTCTTAGTTCAACCCGCCTTGCCTTAGATGAGAAACAATCAAGATGAGTGTTATATATTCTCACTGTTGTTCCACCTTTTAACCTTATTGTTGCAGTTGTACAAATCCTAGGGAATACTGAATACCACAGCGATGTCCCAACCTTGTCCGGTGAATTAGATAACCAAAATGTATTATTCTCTATAATCTCATGTTCCTTAGATACTAAAATATCATTTCTTTCCATTGATATTCTTTCAGAGCGAGGCTGCCCAACTATATTGTAGCCTTCAACATTTCTAGAAATATCACTAAACATCATATTATTTAGCTCTTGGACCCCAACTATATCACACTTATATTTTTCAAATACCTCATATATAATTGAAGAACGCTTTCTCCATCTATTATTTATATCTAAAGGAAAGTCAGTCCTTAAATTAAAAGTCATAACTCTCATTCCTTCTGTCACCCTCTTGCAATATTTTTGAATTTATTTATTTGTTTTAGTATATCCTATTTTTATAGGTCACATTTAAAGGAGATTATTTTCATGATTAATCGTATTGGATATGCCTGCATTAATACATCCATAGATAATAACTTCAGGGATTGTAGACTTGCATCCGTCTATAAACAAGATATCTCCTTTCTAAAGGAAATCATATTACATAATTTAAAGTTGACTAAAGAAACTCTACTTTGGAATGTAGATAATCATATATTGATGTATAGAGCTACTTCTAAGTTAATTCCCTTTTCAACTCATAAAGATATTTTAAGAGACTTTGATTTTAGATGGTATAAAGATACGGATATTTTAAAAGAGTTAGAGGAAATAAAAAAGGTTGTCCTTAAAAATAATATTAGACTCTCCATGCATCCTGACCAATTTACCGTGCTAAACAGTCTTAGAGATGATGTTGTGGAAAATTCAATAATAAATTTGGAATATCATAAAGAACTCCTAGAACACATGGGTGGAACTGACTTAATTATTCATACAGGTGGTGTTTATGGAGATAAAACTGAAGCCATGAAACGCTTTGTTGAAACCTATAATAATATGGATAAAGATATAAGCAAATATCTAAGACTTGAAAATGATGATGTCTCCTATAGCTTAAGCGATGTTATATCAATATCTAGGACCTGTGGAATTCCTGTTCTTCTAGATATTCATCACCACAATTGCAATAGTGGCGGAGTTTATAACATTAAGCCTTTGATGGGCTATATAAAAGACAGTTGGAAACCTACAGGTATAATTCCTAAATGTCATATTAGCAGTGGAATTAATGATCATAAGGACAAGAGGCATGCTGACTACATTTCTTCAGCAGATTTTTTTGCTTTCTGTGATATTACTAATGATATTACTGTAGATGTAATGGTGGAAGCTAAGCTAAAGGAACTTGCAGTATTAGAATTAAAAAAACTCATGAATATATAACTAGAAATCCGAGGTAGAAGAAACTCCAGCTCTTCTACCTTAATTAAATTTTATCCACAACTGTTTCTTGCAAATCTCAACATATCAACATTGTATTGAGAAAGTTATAATAATTATGTACAATAAGTTAGGACAAGCTATTTATTTTACTCTAATATTATCTAGCTTTAGAAAGTGAGCATTATGGAAAATTTAATTCTATCCTTAAATGTAGTTCTGCCACTGTTTCTCACAATGGCCTTAGGCTACTTCTTAAAATTGATTGGAATGTTTAATAAAACTCTTCTAGATTCAATGAACAATTTAGTTTTTAAAGCATTTTTACCTATGCTACTATTTAATAATATCTACAAAACTAGTTTAGATGGTGTTTTGAATGTTAATTTACTTTCCTTTGCCTTCATCGCTGTAATATGTTCTTTTGTCATCGTCACCCTTATAGTCCCTTTAATAGAAAAGGATAATAAAAAACGTGGAGTTATGATTCAAGGAATATTCCGTAGTAACTTCGTAATTTTTGGCTTAACTGTTGCTTCTTCCTTATACGATGAAAGCACCATTGGAATTATTGCCATTTTAGTAGCAGTTGTAATTCCTACATTTAATGTACTTGCGGTAATCTGCCTCGAAATATTTAGAGGTGGAAAACTAAATATTAAGCAATTAATAAAAGGGATTATTACAAATCCCCTAATCATAGCTTCAGCAATTGGTATTACTTTCTTATACTTTGGAATTAAACTACCTACAGCTATAGAAAAATCAATAAGTGATATATCTAAAATTGCAACTCCTCTATCTCTTATACTCCTTGGAGGCTCCTTTGCCTTTAGTGATGTTAGAACACATCTAAAACAAATGTTAATCACTGTAGTAGGAAGACTCATCATACTTCCTGGTATCGTTATACCAATAAGTATTTGGGCTGGCTTTAGAGGAATTGATTTGGTAGGTCTTCTTCTAATTTTTGCTTCTCCAACGGCTGTATCGTCCTTTACCATGGCACAAAAAATGGATGGAGATAGTGACCTAGCTGCTCAAATAGTTGTATTTACTTCTGCCTTTAGTGTCCTTACAGTTTTCCTATGGATATTTATTTTAAAACACTTTAGTTTAATATAAATATTATCTTAATATAATAATTATATTAAGATTTCTACTAATTTAAGATAACTAATAATCTAAGAAAAATATTAAGTTAATATAACTAAAATGACTATATGCCATAGAATAATCTATAACATATAGTCATTTTTTATTTATAATATTATTTATGTTATTTTTAGTGATGGTTACATCCATCGTGACTACAAGTATGATTCATAGAGAATTCTGCTAATTGTCCAGAATTATATTTTTCTAAATTCTCTCTTACATCTCCTGGAGCTGCTTTATAAACCTTAATGCCCATAGCATTTAACTTAACTATTGCACCTTGGCCAATTCCACCTACAACTACAGCATCTACAACTTCTCCTGATAGAGCCTTTAACGGTTGGCACATTCCATGCTCATGTCCTAAATCTCCGTTTCCTACAACCTTAACCTCATTAGTTTCAGAATTACATACTATAAACATTGGTGCTGTACCAAAATGTCCATAAGGAACACTCTTTATTCCCTCATCGCAATATACTGGAAAACAAACTTTCATTACTATTCCTCCTTAAGCTTTTTCTTGCAACAATTTTTTTTGGCCTTGCAATCCACTTTGCATTGTAGGTCATTTAAATCATCTACACTTATATTAAATTTATTATTTATTGAACATACTTCATCATTTATAAGTAGTTTTATGAAGTCCATAGGCCCTTCCAATACTGACTTATTCAAATCATAGACTACATGATATCCTCTTTTGTAACCAATGACTAAATCTACCTCCTTTAAAACCTTAATGTGCTGAGATACTGCCGCTTCAGATATACCTATATGCCTTGCAATACCTTTAGCACATATATTCTTCTTAGAAAGTAATATCAATATTTTCATTCTAGTTTCATCACCCATTGCTTTAAAAATCTTTACACTATCTATCATATGTTCTCCTTAATAATAAATTTAATTAAGCATTAACTTAACTAAATTATAATCCTCTTAATTAAATTACGCAAGTATTTTCAGAATATTTATTTTAAAATGCATAAGGTGCTATCCAACATGGGATAGCACCTTACTTACTTACTTACTTACTTACTTACTTACTTACTTACTTACTTACTTACTTATTTATCTAATCCATATATTTCACTATACTTTTCATTTAAGTAATCCAAGAAATACTTAGGATTTAGCTCCTCTCCAGTAACCTTTAATATCAACTCCGAAGGCGTGTAAAGTCTACCAAACTTATGAATATTTTCATTTAACCAATGTGTAATAATCATGAAGTTTCCATTCTTAACTTCTTCCTCGTAGGTTGGAATATCTTTCTTCATCTTATTAAGGAATTGAGCTCCATAAACATTTCCTAGAGCATAACTTGGGAAGTATCCAATAAGGCCTGATCCCCAGTGAGTATCTTGTAGAACTCCCTCTGCATCATTCTTTGGCTCTATCCCTAGATATTCTTTATATTTATTATTCCATGCATCAGGTAACTCATCTATGGTTAACTCATTATTAAGTATAGCCCTCTCAAGCTCATATCTAATAATAATATGCAGGCTGTAAGTAAGCTCATCAGCATCTATTCTTATTAATGAAGGCTGAACTTTATTTATTCCCTTATAAAAATCTTCTAAAGTAACATCCTCAAATTGTGGGAATCTCTTCTGAAGTTCTGGATATAAATATGTCCAAAAATTTCTGCTTCTACCTAAAATGTTTTCATAGTATCTAGACTGTGATTCATGGATACCCATGGAAGCTCCACCGGAAAGTTCAGTATACTCTAATTCATCTGCAGAATTTTGCTCGTAGATACCATGTCCACCTTCATGCACATTACTAAAGAATGCACTTCTAAATTCATTTTCATAGTAATGAGTTGTAATTCTAACGTCCTTGTTACCAAAATTAGTTGTAAATGGATGCTCAGTAGTATCCAATCTTCCAGCCTTAAAATCATAACCTAGCTTTTCTAATACAAACTTTCCAAACTCCTCTTGGTCCTTCTCTGCGAAGTATCTGTTAAAGAAGGAATCATTAATCTCTACATCTGAAGCCTTGATTTTTTCTAAAAGCTCTACTATACCATCTCTAAGAGCACTAAATACTTTATCAGTTCTCTCTACAGTAAGGCCTCTTTCATAATCATCTAAAACTTTATTGTAGATATTTCCTTCATATCCTAGATACTCTGCAAATTCCTTAGTAAAACCATATATTTTTTCTAAATAAGGCTTAAATCCAGCAAAATCATTGTTTGCCTTTGCAGTTTTCCAGAAGGCATCAGACTCAGCACATAACTTCTGATATTCCATACTTCTTTCAGGTGGAATTTTTACGAAGTCATCATAGTCCCTCTTAAACTCCTCTACCATTCTTCTATCTATAAAGGTTAGCTCACCTCTATTAGCCATAAGATACTCTAAAAGCTCCCCATTGCTAGGTGAAAGTATCATATTAATAACTAGAGAATATATGTATCCCATATCCTCTATTCTTCCTGGTATAGCCTTCTCAGGAATTCCAGTATTCATGTCCCAATTAATTAATCCTTGTACATGAATTAAGTGTGTTAAATTTTTTCCTATTTCTTTAAGCTGTTGAAGTTTCTCCATTAACTCTATGTTTTGCTTTTCCATGAGTTACCCCTCCATTTCTCTTTCTCACTATTATATATAGAATTATATAATAATTCTATATATTACATATATTGTTTAAGGTTTAGTTACGAAATTTTAAATATGCTTATATAATAATCCTTCTCTGGATAATCTCCCATATAATCCAGACCAGATTTACTATAAAAACTCTTTAGCTTTTCATTTCCAGACCAGCAATCTAAATACAATGTATAATTAATAAGTCCACAATTTGCTTTTATATACTCTAGAATTTGCTTCCCATACCCAAGGCCTTGAATTCTTGGCAAAACAGCTACTCTATATAGATATTTCCCATCACTTTTCTTATAAAAGTCATTTTTCTGATTAGCTATATCATCCACAGAAAAAGTTCCAACTGGATGACCTTCAACTAAAACCAAATATACCTTTTCATCTTCAATATCTTTCTTTATTACATCTTCTTCCCACGGATATTCCCATTGATTTATATCCTTAGATATCAAATCTACAGTTATATCGTTTAATATCTTTACTATTTTATTAATATCAGGATTTGTTGCTCTTGCAATAACTATATTCTTCAAAATATTCCCCCCCAATATGCAAAGAGACCGTATACTCTTATGTATACGGTCATTCCCATTTGCTGCTATTTATATAATTCTACCTTGGACGCTAAATATCCTTTAAGAATTACAAAAAATGTATTTACTATTTTAATTTACAATACTCATCCATAGCCTTCGCCACTTTTTTAGCATTAGCCACAGCCTCAACTACGGTTTTTGCTCCAGTAACTACATCCCCTGATGCAAATACTCCAGCTCTTGTAGTATGACCAAATTCATCTACAGCTATTAGCCCCCCCCTGCTAGTCTCTAAATTTTCCGTATTAGAAACTATATTATTCTTTGGACTTTGGCTAACTGCTATTATTACAGAATCACATTCTATTATTTCCTCTGATCCCTCTATAGTTTTGAAAACAGCCTTACCATCTTCACCAACACTTTTCTCTACAGTAGCAAACTTAACACCATTTTCCAATATCTCCAGTGGAGATTTAAATAATGTAAAGTTAACTCCGTCCTCTTTAGCTTCTCTTATCTCTAGCTTTGTAGCTGTCATTTCTTCAAAGCCCTTTCTATAGACAATAGATGCATCACAGCCACTTCTCTTTGCAACCCTAGCTGCATCCATAGCTACATTTCCTGCTCCAATAACAATAACCTTCTTCCCAAGTTTAAAAGTTTCTGGAGACATTAAATAGTTGATAGCATAATTAACATGACCAGCCATTTCTCCTTTAATATTAAGGGTCTTTGGGTCCCATACTCCTGTACCTAAGAATACAGATTTATATCCATCTTCCAATAATCTATCTAAGGTTATTACTGGACCAACTAGAGTATTGTATTTTATTTTAACACCTAATTTTATAAGTTTTTCTTCTATTAAATCTAATATTGAGTTTGGTAATCTATATTCAGGTATTCCATATCTTAGCATCCCACCAAGCTTATGCTTTCTTTCAAATATAGTAATATCATAACCTCTTTCTGCTAATATAAATGCAATAGCTATTCCAGCAGGTCCTGAACCAACAATAGCTATCTTATCGCCTTTTTCTGATTCTACCTTTGGCTCTAAGGTTTTTAAATACTCCATAGAAATATAATGCTCAATATCGCCAAACTTTACCGGCTCCCCCTTAATTCCCCTTATACAATTACCACTACATTGATTTTCATGTGGACAAACTATAGAGCAAACAACAGATAGCGGATTATTATTAAATAAAACTTCCCCAGCTTCCTTCATTTTATTTTCTCTATATAACTCTATAACCTTTGGTATATCAGTATTTATAGGACAATTATTTTTACATCTTGGAACCTTGCACAATAAACATCTATCTACATCATCATTAATTATATTAATATCTAACTTTATCATCTTATTACCCCATTTATTTTCAAAATTTTATTATGTCATACTTATATTATTTAATATATTATCATGATTCATAATGATATGACAGTAAAATAATACAAAATAACATTTAAGTACACAACATGATTCAGTATATCTTACTCTCACCTCTCTTATTAATAATATATTAGACACAACCTTGACTTTGTCTACTGAATATCATAGAATAAACTTCTCAATTAATACATAAATATCAGGGAACTTCATATAAACCAGAATTTTATCCACAACGAATAAAAAGTTATCCCCATAGTTTAGTAGTTATTCTACTGCTTATGGGGATATTTTTTATATAAAAGGTATAAACGCAACTAAAAAAGGATATTTCAAAATCACTTTTGAAATATCCTTAAATTCTTATTAATTAAATTATTTAGCTTCAGCTAAAGTTCCTGCTTTTATTTGCTCCATAGCTTCGTTTACTGCAGAAACATATCCGTTAACTTTTATGCTTACTCCAGTTACAGCGTCAGTTGTTTGAACGTCTGCTGAAGATCCTACTTTAGCAAGATCAAAATTGCTTTCTTTTATAAAAGCAGTTAATTTGTCAACTTGTTGAGCCCAAGTAAACTCTTCGCCTTCCTTCATAACATACTCACCTTTAGCGCAAAGTTCTCTCTTAGATTTACCATCTTGAATGTAATCGATAAATAAATCTACTGGTTTATCTTCTGAATAAGTAAGCTCTACAACTGTAGTTCCTTTTTCGCCTTTTTCTTCATACTTATAAACTTTAACATCTTCGTTTGCTGGTAATTTACCATCTTCAACTAAATCCATAGCTTCTTGTATAGCTAAAACATATCCATTAACTTTTATACTTACTCCTGATACTGCATCAGTTGTCTTTTTCTCTTCTGAACTTCCTACTTTAGAAAGGTCGTATTTATTCTCTTTTATGAAAGCTGTTAACTTGTCTACTTGTTGAGCCCAGTTAAACTCTTCTCCTTCTTTCATAACATACTCACCTTTTTCACATAGAGCTCTCTTAGAGTTTCCTTCATGCATGTAATCATAATTGATGTATAAATCAGCGATTTCGCCGTTTTCATATGTTAAATCGATTTTTGTAACCCCTTTGTCATCTGCTTTCTTATATGTATAAGTCTTAGTTCCTTCTTCTTTTCCTTGCTCTTGTCCTTGAGCTTGTCCTTTGTCTCCGCCTTCTGATGACTTATCTTTACCACATCCAGTTAGTGCTAAAGAAGCTATAGTCATAATTCCAACTAATAATAAAGCAATTTTTTTCTTATTCATTTAAAAACAACCCCTTGTTAATAATTTATCGTTTAATCTAATTATAATATATATCAAAAAAATTGCAACTGTTTTCAGAAAATTTCTAACGAAAACTTATTTTCGTTACTTACTTAACAATTTTGTTCAATTACTTAATATTACTACATTTTCCGAAAAATAAAATGTATTTTTTATACATTGCAATTTAAAAATGTTAATAATGTCAAGGTTATAAAATTATCACATTACTAAATACTAACACAGCTAAAATCACTCCAACTATTAATCTATATATAGCAAAAACTCTCATAGGTTTCTTTTTTAAGAAAGCTACAAACTTATCCATAACTATTATCGCAACTATAAATGCAACTATAAACCCAAGAATTAAGGCTATCCATGAACTTAGATTCATTATTGAATAGTTAAACTCAAATAAATCCTTCCCTGAAGATACCACCATCGCTGGAATTGCTAAGAAAAACGAAAACTCAGCAGCTATAGGTGTTGAGAGTCCTGCAACCCATCCTCCCATAATTGTCGATGCACTTCTAGACATTCCAGGCCACATAGAAAGAACTTGAAATACTCCAACTTTCAGTGATTGCATTGGTGTAATTTGGTCTATGTCTACAGTTGCATGAGTAACCTTACTTAACATTCCCTCAATTATTAATAGGAGAATACCACCTACAATAAAGCCCACAATAACTGCACTAGGCTCAAATAAAGTCTTTATTTTATCATAAAATAACATTCCAATGATCCCTGCTGGAATTGAACCTATAATAACATTAATACCAAATCTAAAGCCAGTACCACCCTTTTTCCCACCAGTAAATATATACTTGAAGAATTCTACAACACTTTCACTTATTTTTCTCCAATAAAGAACTATAACAGCAAGGATTGCCCCTAGCTGTATAACTACTTCGAACATCTTTGCAAATTCACCATGAAAATTTATGGCACTTCCAACTAAAATCATATGACCTGTAGATGATACAGGTATAAACTCCGTAAGTCCCTCTACTATGGCTATAATAATTGCTTTAAGTATAAAAATTAAATCTATCCCCATAACTTACCCCCATATAAAACTATTGTCCAGCTCCAACCTCCGTATTCTTAGAACTTCCTAATAAAAGCTCATAGAGTGCTACATCATTCTCTACTTGCCACTTATTACTCTCCTTAGCTAGATTTATTTCATCTGCTTCCCTCCATTTTTAAACTTAGGTTAGTTTAATTTCCATTAAATTCTATTATAAACTAATTTAGTAATTTATTGAACTAAATATAAGTAAATATTCAATAAAAAAAGTGATATATCAACGAATTCATTGATATATCACAATAACATTATTTATCTACATATTCATAATTACAATTATTACTTTGAAGGTTAAATTCTAGCTTATCATCAATATAAAATCTAAAGGTTGCTCTACAGCCTGAATTTTCATGAATTGGCTTAGACATATGACCATTGACAGGTGCTAGAAGATTTTGTGGATTTTCAGTATCTAACCCAATCTCTAGCTTATACTTCCCTCTTTTTAGAGTCATTCCTGTTCCGTCACATTTAAGAACCTTTACCCCATTGTAAGTACATAGTTTATACTCCATTCCCTCATAATAAACTACAGCAATACATCCATTAAAGTGAGTTCCCATAAATGGTATATCCGCTACAGATGCAACTATGGAACAGTTACGATTTTTAAAATCATTACATTGAATCCAAGAATAGGTCTTAGGAAAGGACCTTCCGAAGTCCTTCTCTATATAGCCAATCCCACCATCAAAATTAAAAGTTTCATCATTTATAGTTATCTCTCCATTTAAATTATGACGAAGACTTATAACTCCATGCTTACACTGCATAGGAATTCTAGCAAAAGGCCCCATAATATTGCTGTCTAATCTAACTAAATCACCATATTTAATACTTCCTTTAATGACTAAATTCTTTTCCTCTATATCAATATTAATTCCATCTTCAGAAAAGGTACTATTGCCAATACATATGCTCAATCTATGATTACTAACTTGAAATTCCGGATATAGGTAGTGAGCATTATAGGAATTCTTATTAGTAACTACTTGAATATAAGCTAATTTATGCCCTTTGCTATCCACGTTCATACCTGGAATAAAAGATATACTGTTTTCACCCTTTTGGTGTTTAAAATACCACCCCTCGAAATAATTCTTTTTTTTATTATGACCGTGAAAGTACTTTGAATTTTTCTGCTTTAAACCTTTATCCTCTTTATTATTCTCCATCTTTAAGACCCCTTTGTGCAGGACTTTCTATCCAATTTCCCTTATAATCAAATCTTGATCCATGGCAGGGACAGTCCCATGATAGTTCATCAGGATTCCACTTAACCTCACACCCTAAATGAGGACATCTTGTTGAAACCACATAACAATTTTCTTCTTTATCTTTATATACTCCTACCTTAGCCCCATTATATTCAATAATTCCTCCATGACCTTTTTTGATATCTTTGAGTTCATCCTCTGGAATATGAAATAATTCCATAGATAAGCCCTTTACAGATTCTGCTCCATCCTTAACTATATTCTTCATTGAATCAGATATATCAAATCGTCTAGGCGAAAAAATCTCTGCATATTCATTTTTTCTCCCCTTAATCATATCTGTAATTATCATGGCCGAAGCCATAGCAGTCGTCATTCCCCACTTTTTAAACCCAGTTGCCACATATATATTTGGAGTATTCATTGAATATTGTCCTATAAACGGTATGTCATCAGAAGGCATGCAGTCTTGAGCTGACCAGTGATACTTTTCCTTTGCATCAGGATAAAGCTTTCTTGCTACCTGTCTTAGCTCATCATATTTTCCTCCAAGTTCATTATCTCCACTTCTATGACCGCCACCACCTAGAAGTAATAAATTTTTATATTTTCTAAATGAATAACCATCATCATCAATACCTATATACATTCCATGAAGGTCTTGAGCATTTTCTAGTGCTATAACATAGGATCTCTCTTGATGGATTCTCATAAAATAGTAGCCTGGAAAGTTCATTATAGGATAGTGAGTTGCCACCACAATTGCCTTTGCTGAAATTATATGTTCATCCGTTGTAACTATATTTTCTTTAATCTCTACAGCTCTGGTTTTTTCATATATGGTTAATTCCTCTGAAATTTCCTTTAAAAACATCAAAGGATTAAATTGACCTTGATTATTGACCCTTAAAGCCATCTTAGCGTCTACAGGCAACTCAATTTCATCCATTAATTCAGCATGGATTCCTAATGTCTTCTCTGCTTCAAACTCCTTCTCTAAATCCTCTATTTTATCTACAGTATAAAGATAGTTTGGCATATCCTCAAATTCACACTCTATATTATTTTTTTTAATTATATCTTTATATTTTTCTATGGCCTTCTCATTAGCCATAGCATATTGTCTTGCCTTATCTTCTCCATATTCCTTAATTAGCTTATTATAAATAAGTTCATGCTGCAGAGTTATTTTAGCAGTAGTTCTCTGGGTATTCCCACTACAAATTTCTTCTGCCTCAATAATAACTGAATTAATCCCTTCTTCTTTTAACATATAAGCTGTTAAAAGACCTGCAATTCCAGCACCAATTATTAATACATCTGTGTTCAAATTTTTATCTAAACTTTCTCTGCGTCTAAAGTTACATTCGTCACTCCATACAGACTTCATAACATCACCTCATAATTAGTATTCCATTTACTCGATTTTATACACGTCTATTAATAAATGAAACTCCATCTCATGTTCATTCGATTGAGTAAGTTCGAGTGACTAAATTGAAGATTTAGACTCTCACTTAAATGAAACTCCATCTCATGTTCATTCGATTGAGTAAGTTCCACTATCTAAATCAAAGATTTAGAGTGTCACTTAAATGAAACTCCATCTCATGTTCATTCGATTGAGTGCTCTACTGAGTAAGTTCAAAATCCTAAATCACAGATTTAGTTTTTCACTTAAGTTCCACTATCTAAATCAAAGATTTAGGGTGTCACTTAAATAAAAAAGGCATATGGATAAAGGTTTTTCCTCATCCATATACCTACATATAAATTATTTAATTTATTTAAAGCCTATCTGTCACCTAAAACATAATCTAAACAATCATCGCTGAAGTTCCAAACTAAGTTTTCAGGGAAGTCCATCTCTTTAATCATCTTATAACAGTTATCAAATCTACCTACATCATAGTAAATATGAGCATCACTTCCAAGCATAATTTTAACTTCATGCTTCTTACATAACTCTAAAAGTGTCTTGTAATTTTCTACACCATTTAATCTAAAGCTTTTAGGCGATAATGAACTATTGTTCATCTCAATTGCCATATTCTTTTCCTTTGCAGCTAAAACTAACCTTTCATAGTCTATTGGAAATCTGCTGTCATCAGGATGTCCTATAACTTTAACCTTAGGAATATCCATAACTTTTATTAATGCTCTAGTGTTCTCTTCCATAGTTCCTGGTTTAATACACGGTCCATGCAAGCTAGCTATCATATAATCTAGAATCTCTATTACATCTGGTTCTACATCTACATTTCCATCATAATCAATTATGTTAGCTTCAATTCCTTTAAGAACTCTGATTCCCATAATTTCTTCTTTTATAACTTTTATATTATGAAAGTAGAATGGATGCGCTGTTCCTGGCATTGTCTCTGCATGGTCAGATAATCCCATGATTTTTAATCCATTTTCCTTTGCACCTTCAATATTTTCTTTTAGTGTACTATATGCATGTCCACTTGAAATAGTATGTGTATGCAAATCTATTATTGCTTTCATTTTTATCACTCCGTTTCTAATCATTCTTTACTCTTATGTTTAGATTAATTATATACTTCCTAATGCCCTATTCCAATATGAATTTACAAAGTAATTTATTAATACGTCTTCTAAATGAATATATTCCTTTTTAAATCACAAAATATTAGTGATTAAATTTAAGGAGGATTCAATATATGAATTTAGAAGATGATAAAAACTTATGTGAAAAAGCTAAACAAATGCTTATTGATGGTAAGTCCTATGATGAAATTAGAGCTGAAACCCACCTAAGATTAAAGGACATAAAAAGAATAGAACGTGAAGAAGTAAGTTCACACTTCTAAAATAAATTACCCTCAAGGAATTAAATTCTTGAGGGTATATTTTTATTTAGTTAAATTAATTAGCTTTTCTTAACTTTAATACTAAGCGTCTTTTCTTCTCTTCTTAATTATGCACCCACCTACTACTGTTATAATACCCATCATAGCTACCATATCAGCACCAATTGGAGCCCCTGTTTGTGGCAATGGTTTTTTGTCTGGTTTCTCTTCTGGTTTCTCTTGTGGTTTCTCTTCTGGTTTCTCTTCTGGTTTATCAATAGTAGTATCTGCTCCTGCTACTAGAACATTATATTCTACTTTAGGTATTCCATTTTCCTTCCAATTATCAGCCATAGCATCTCTCATGACTACAAATGTATCTTTTGCATCTATAGCATTAGAGAAATCATATCCGTCTCCACCAGTTAACATAAAGTCGTTTATAACTACTGAATAGTATTCCTTAGGATCGATCTTAGTTCCATCATTTAATCTGATAGATGAAACTTTACCCGTTTCAGCATCATACCAAACCTTGATTCCAGCAAATTGTCCCCATCCAAAGTCCTTAGTATTGATACCATGTTCAATTATCTTAACTAATTCATCTCCAGTAACCTTTACTGTTACTAGTGTATTATCAAATGGTAATATTTCATACATATCACCTATTGTAACCTCACCTTTTTCAAGTGTTCTTCTGATTCCGCCACCATTTGTTATACCAATTTGAGTTCCTGCAATTTGTCTCATAGTTTCAGCTACAACTACTCCAAGAGGAGTTACAGCACTATTTCTATCTTCGTGGCTAAGTTCTTTTTCAAGAGTTGTAACAGGAGCCTCCATCATAGGTTTTAGATCCTCTTCGTGAGCTTTAATTAATGCATCTACTTCTTCATCCACCGGAAGAGTTGCTACATCTTTATATAATTCTTTTACAGATGGCACTACACTTACTAAATTATTTTCCCCATCAAATGTAAAGCTTAATTTAGCAAGACCTCTACCATTATATCCACCTTGTACAATAGGAGTTCCGTCAACTTGCCCTGCAACAAAAGCATGGTTATGACCAGCTATTACCGCATCTACACCTTCAACTTTAGCTATATCAGCTGCCTCACCTGTAATTTCCTTAGTGTCTTTATCTTGATTAGCTGCACTATGTGCAATAACTACTACAGCATCAGCACCTTCACTCTTAACTATATCTACATACTTCTCAACCGTTTTTACTGGATCTAAGAACTCTACATCTTTTACGTTAGCTGCAAGAGTCTTAACAGCAGTTTCTGGAGTAGCAATTCCTATTAAAGCAATTTTAACACCCTCTCTTTCTACCATTTTATAAGGCTCAGCATAATCAACTCTAGTTTCTGTTCCCTTTTTAACTATATTCGCAGCTATGAAGTCAAATCCTCCAGCTTTAGCCCAGTTAGTTATTCTATCAGCACCCCAGTCAAACTCATGGTTTCCTATTCCTGATGCTTCAAGCCCTATAGCCTTCAGCATATCAGTTACAGGTTCACCATACTTAATGTTTGAAATAGCAGTTCCTTGATATAAGTCTCCTGCTGATACTGGAATAACTCCATAATTATCATCCTCTTTATCTTTATCTCTATAACTATTGATAACTCCAGCAAGTTTTGCAGCTCCAATATTCTTTCCTGATTCTAATACATTACCATGGAAGTCATTAAAGCTTAGTATATCTATAACATTACTATTTTTAAGAAGCTCAAGTTTTTTCAATATCTCAGTTTCATTTTTTGTTGTAAGTTGTGATACAACATCATCCCAAGTTAATGCTTCACTTACAATTCCATAATTTACAACCTGTTCAAGTGTTCCATCATTAATTAGTTTTACAATTTCAGCTCTAAGAATTTCATTATATTCAATCCCTGTTAACTTCCAGTTGCCATCTACTTTTCTAGTTATTTCTCCACTATTAACATTAACTATATAGTCTGCTATCATATCTCTAATATCTGAAAGTGAATCATTAGTAGATTCATAAATCTTGTTGTGCTCACCTTCATCGAACATTGGAGCTAAATTAGAACTATATCTGTAGTCATTTACGGTTAAATATATCACATCTGTATCTTCAACAGTTTTTCCATCATTAAACTTCAAATTCTCTAATCGGCTCCCTACTTCCTTAGATATATTAAGATCATAAGAAATACCACTTAGCATGTCATACTTGTAAGATGCAAATCCTGGATTAAAGGAAATTGTTAAATCTCCATCTACAAAAGTATTATATAAAGCAGCAGTCCACTCTATATATTTCTTTAATTGTTTTCCGTTAGTTTCAATGGTATATAGCTTATTATCAAACTTATAAATATTAGCTAGATCAGCCTTTGTAATACTTCCTGATTTTAAGTTAGACGTAGCTGATAACATAGCCGCACCTGAAACATGATGTACTTTAGATGTATCAATTCCTAAAGATTTTAAGTGCTGATTACTATAATATAACTGCACTTCATTTATTAAATCTGTTACACCTTGGTCTGAAACAAATGATTCTGGTATTCCTTTTACTTCGTCAGCCTCTGCTAAATCTGGTCCAACTAATTTTCCTATAGTTTTAGTTGCATCAGCCTTAGCAAGGTCGTCATATTGTTGTAATTTATCAGTTAATTCACTATCAATTGGTGAATTCTTAGCTATTTTAATAACGCTAGAGCTCTTATTTACAACCTTAACTCCTTCAGCAGTTTTTTCAACTTCTAAAACTGCCTTTGACACACCTTGTCCATTGTTCGTAGGCTGAGTTATTAAAACTCCATTAACTGTTTCCATTTCATTAGTTTTGTGACTATGCCCTGCAACTATCATTGATAACTCTGGGTTTAAATTAGCTATATCTGTAGCACTATCACCATTGCCATATTCTGATTCAATACCCATGTGAGATGTTACTATAAATATATCTGCTTCATCTTTTCCTTTTATTTCAGATATAACCTTCTGAACTTCTTCAGCAGGATTTGTTGGTGTATATCCAACTAGTTTGTCAGCATCCCATCTAGTAATATTGTTTGTTACAACTCCAATTATCGCAACTCTTATACCATCAACAGTCTTAATTGTATACGGATCAAATACTCTGTCTTCACCCTTATAAAGGTTCGCACATAATACTGCAGTATCGCCTGCCTTTGCTTGCTCTGCAAGTTTGTTTAGTACTGTCATTCCATAGTTAAATTCATGGTTTCCTAAGCTAAAGGATGTATATCCAATGCTGTTAAGCCCAAGAATCATTGGATTTAAATCACTATCTAAGTACTCCTCTGTTAAAAATAAATGATTGTAATTCCCCTGTATAGTATCCCCATTATCTACAACTATTGTATTAGGATTATTATTAATTTCATCCTTTACAACAGTTGCAATCTGATTTAGTCCACCAGCAGCTGATGACATGGTAGCATAATCATAATTTATAAACTTTCCATGCAGGTCAGTAGTAGATAATACTTGAATCTTCGTAGTTTTACTAGAAGTCTCTGTTGTTTCATCTGCAAAAGCACTAAGCACATTTGTAGGTAAAACAAATGTTAAAGCTATAATTAAAGCTGTTAACATTGCTATGAGCCTCTTTTTAATTTTCATTCATATCCCCCCATTATATTATTTTGGACATGCTTATAAAATGTCCTCATCTTCATTTTAGCCTTGTCCATTTACCATTTCAATACTTTACAGTTAAATTATTGAATAATATTTAATAAGTTTTACACATATGATATTATTTTAATAACCATTGAATTATGGTTTATTCTTTTTCACAAAATAAAAGAGATTCACCATGGAAACTTATTTTCCGTGAATCTCCTTTTAAATATATGTTATATTTCGTTAGCCTCTTCTATAGCTAACTCATCATTATAAGATACCCTTTCCTTAACTAACATTCCTATTACACCTAATCCCATTCCAACAATAGCTGGTACTATCCAGCCAAGTCCATCTCCATAAAGCGGAAGTTTTTCAAATACACTTATTACACTTCCGAAGTTTACTCCTGCTTGTGCTAGTACATCAACAACACTAACTACTCCAGTAAATAATATTGTTAAGCTATATACTACAGAATTTCCTTTTATGAACTTATCTAAACATCCTAAGACTATAAGCATTATCGCGATTGGATATATTGCATTTAAAACTGGTACTGATATAGCTAATATTTTTGTTAATCCTAGGTTTGCAAAAGTCATGCTAAATGTAGCTAGTATCGCAACCCAATGATTATACTTTATTTTTTTAGTTAGTGTTGCAAAGTATTGACTACACGAAGTTATAAGTCCAACGCAAGTTGTTAAACATGCTAATGTAAATACAACTGCAAGAAGTACTGCTCCTGGTTTCCCAAAAATATAAGTCATAACATTAGTTAGTGTTTGAGCTCCATTTTCAGTAACCCCAAATCTTCCTCCACTTGTAGCACCTAAATGTGCAAGTATTGAATATATAGCTATTAATAATACTCCAGCTATCATTCCAGCCTTTATTGACGTAGATACTATTGTCTTCTCATCCTTGACTCCTTTAGACTTTATAGCTAAAGCAATAACTATTCCAAAGTTTAATGCGGCTATTGTGTCCATAGTAAGATATCCCTCTAAAAACCCTACAACAAAAGCAGAATTTGTATATGCGCCAGTTGCTTTCCCATAAGAACCTAATGGTTTAACTAAAGCTGAAACAAATATAATAGCAATTAATGCTAATAATATTGGCGTTAACACCTTTCCCATTCTATCTACAAGCTTAGTTGGTGATAATGAAAGCCAATATGCTACAGAGAAAAATATTAATGTAAATAAAAACATTGCTAAAGTTACAGATATACCTGCTGGTAAGTATGGTGCAACTGCCATTTCAAAAGGTAAGCTTCCGGCTCTTGGAATTCCAAGGCAAGGTCCTATAGATAAATATATAAGCACTGTAAATATAGCTGAAAATACTGGATTTACTCTCTTTGCAAGAAGATTTAATCCTCCTGATTTAGCTACAACTATAACACCAAGCACTGGGAATCCAACTGCCGTAACAAAGAATCCTGCCATAGCTATCCAAGTAGCGCTTCCTGCTGTTTGTCCCAAGAATGGTGGAAAAATTAAATTTCCCGCTCCAAAGAATAATGAAAAGAGCATTAAGCTCACTAATAATAAATCTTTTTTTGATAATTCCTTCATTTTGTATTTCCCCTTTATTAATTATTTTGTCTGTTTCTAATTTTAAATTATAATGTCACCTTCAATATCCATATAAATTCCCCCTTTTTTAACAACAAAAAACCGCCCCTTGTAAAAAACAAGGGACGGACTATAACCGCGTTACCACCCTAATTCTATAAGAATACCTATAACAAAATAAAATAGGTTCTCATAGCACTTAGCTACATATCTAACAATACGCTTTTCTTTTAACGGTGAAAGACTCCGTCAACGCCTACTATAATTCGGGTTGCTTCTCAGAGATGATTTTCAGATATACCTTGAACATTGGCTTCCAGCAAAACGCCAACTCTCTGTGGAACAAAAATATTACCTACTTTTTCTCGTCATTGAATTTGTTTTAATTTTTATATTATTTATAATATAAAGTTATTTACTCATTGTCAATAGTTTATCCTTTACACTTTTAATGTAAACATATACTTCTTTTTACAAAAGATAAAAAATAGAAACTATCTATAAAAAAGAAACCCCTCTAAAAGGATTTCTTCCTAAATTATTCATTATTAAATATTCATCATTCATTTCTAAGTGACTACTCTGCTTCTTGGAACTGACTATTATAAAGTTTCTCATAGAATCCACCTTGCCTCATAAGTTCTTCATGGTTTCCTTGCTCAATAATATTTCCTTCATTTATAACAAGAATCAAATCAGCATTTCTTATAGTTGAAAGTCTATGTGCAATAACAAAACTTGTCCTGTCCTTCATTACATTCTGCATAGCTCTTTGAAGCAGTAGCTCTAGTCTTGTATCTACTGAGCTAGTAGCCTCATCTAGAATTAATATTGCTGGGTCAGAAATTATTGCTCTAGCTATAGTTAATAGTTGCTTCTCCCCTTGAGATATGTTTGAAGCTTCTTCATTAAGGAACATATTATAACCATCTGGAAGAGTTTTTATAAAGTGATGAACATTAGCTATTTTAGCTGCTTCAACAATTTCTTCCTTACTAGCGCCAAATCTTCCATACTCTATATTCTCATAGATAGTTCCATTGAATAACCAAGTATCTTGAAGTACCATTCCAAACATCTCACGTAAATCTTCTCTCTTCATATCTCTAGTATCTACACCATCGATTTTGATAGCTCCACCTTGAATTTCATAGAATCTCATAAGAAGATTTATTAAAGTAGTCTTCCCTGCTCCTGTGGGCCCAACAATAGCAACCATTTGACCACTCTTAATTTGTGCATTTAAGTCCTTGATAAGTGGTTTATCTTCACTATATCCGAATTTCACATGTTCAAATGTAACATTTCCTTTTGGAGCATCAAGCTTAACTGATATTTCTTTATCTTTAATATCTTCTTCTTCACCAAGAAATTCAAATACACGCTCAAACGATGCAACAGCGGATTGAATCGCTGAAGATAACTGAGTTACTTGGGATAGAGGTTGATTTATCTGCCATATATAACGTATAAATGCTTGTAAATTACCTACTGTAATAATTCCAGCGATAGCATTTATACCACCCATTACTCCAATTACAGCTATACATAAATAACTTAATAGTGAGATTAATGGTGACATTGTACTTGATATAAATTGAGCTTTAGTTCCATTGTAGCAAAGCTCTTCATTTATTTTTTTGAAATCTTCTATAGAATCTTCCTGTTTCCCATAAAGCTTTATTTCATTGAAGCCTGTGTACATTTCTTGAACTGCTCCATTTAATTTTCCTAAAGCTTTCTGTTGCTCTACAAATAACCCTTGTGATTTACTTACAATAATTTTTGATACAAGTAAACTACCTGGAATTATAAGAATAGTTATTATTGCCATCTTAACATTAATGGTAAACATCATTATTACAGCGAAAGTTATTGATAATATAGAAATAACAATTTGACTTAAACTTTGTTGCAGTGCATTAGAGATAGTATCAATATCATTAGTAATACGACTTAGTACATCTCCATAGCTATTTCCATCAAAATAGCTCACCGGAAGTCTTCTAATTTTATCTTGCACCGCATCTCTTAAATCTCTGATTGTATTTTGAATTCCATTAGTTAATAAGTATGATGCACCATAGTTAGCTACAGCATTTATCGTATAGACTGTTCCAAGGAAGATTAAAACCCTTATAACATAAGTAAAGTTTACTGAAGCACCTGCTATTCCCTTGACGATATCAAAGGAATCATTAGTAAGCTGAGTTATTATTAATCCCTCTATTGCTGGTGACAATGCATTACATACTGTGGCTGCAACTATTAGTAGTATTGCCCATATAAAATATGCTTTATATGGTTTTATATAAGGAGAAATTTTTCTCATCACATCTTTGAATTTTTTCATTATGCTAATTCCTCCTCTGAAAGTTGAGATACTGCAATCTCATGGTAAATCTCACAATTCTTAAGCAACTCTCTATGAGTTCCAACTCCAACTACTTCACCTTCGTTTAGAACTATAATTTTATCAGCATCCATAATCGAACCTATTCTTTGTGCCACAATTAAAACTACAGAATTTCTTGTTTCTTTTTTAAGTCTTGCCCTTAATGTAGCATCGGTTTTAAAATCCAAAGCCGAGAAACTATCATCAAAGATATATATCTCAGGACGTCTAACTATAGCTCTAGCTATTGATAATCTCTGCTTTTGGCCACCAGATACGTTAGAACCGCCTTCACTTATATACTCATCAAAACTCTTAGGTTTGTTCGAAATAAACTCATAAGCCTGTGCTACTTTTGATGAATACTCAACTTCCTCATTAGTAGCTTTTTTCTTTCCAAGCTTAATATTACTTTTTATACTACCAGTAAATAATCTTGTCTTCTGTGGTATAAAGCCGATTTTTTTACGTAGAGCCTTTAGGTCATAATCTCTAACATCTATTCCATCGATTTTAACTGCACCTTCTGTAACATCATAGAATCTCGGAATTAAATTAATCAAAGTACTTTTCCCGCTTCCTGTACTTCCTATGAATGCAACAGTCTCACCCTTTTGGGCTTTAAAAGATACATCCTTAATTACTGGCTCTTCTCCATCTGGATAAATAAATGTTACATTATCAAACTCAACTAAACCTTTAAGTTCAGTTTCTTTCACTCCATTTTCAGGATTCTTTATAAGAGGTTCTTCATTTAATAATTCTTCTATTCTTTCTGCTGAAACTTGTGCTCTAGGATACATAGTAAACACTGTTGAGAACAACAATATAGAGAACATAGCATGGAATAGATATTCAATAAATGCTACTAATTGACCTACCTGAAGACTACCTACATTTATCATCTTACTTGCAAACCAAAATACTATTATAATAGCTATGCTAAGTAGATAGAAAAATGCTGGATACGAAATTGCCATAAGCTTATAAAGCTTCTTTGACATATTTGAATATTCTTCATTATCTTTTGCAAATCTTTCTCTTTCATGATTGTCATTACCAAAAGCTCTAATAACTCTAATACCTGTTAAATTTTCACGTGAAATTTGATTTAATCTATCTAATTTCTTTTGCTGGGCCTTAGATATTGGATGAGAATATTTAGCTATAAATATTACTCCAATAATTATAAATGGTATAGTTATTGCTAAAACTGTTGATAGTGGCAAATTCGTTCTAACTATCATAATCAAACTAGAAATGAACATTATTGGAGTAATTAATGCCATTCTAAGTATAGTGTTTGTAAACTGCATCAACTGGAATGCATCATTAGTAGTTCTAGTTATCATTGAAGATATACCAAACTTATCATACTCACTATGAGAAAACTCCTGTGATTTTTTAAATATATCATTTCTTATATCTCTTACCATACCGTTAGATATTTTTGATGAACAATATGCTAATACTATATTTCCTAATGTCCCTAATATAGATATAAGTACAATGAACATCCCCATTTTCTTTACATACCCAATGTCTCCATTAGCAATACCGTTATCAATTACATCTGCCATAATCGTTGGTATACCTAACTCTACAAGAGCAAATCCAAAAACTGATATTATATTTATTACAATAAGCAGTTTATAGTTCTTTAAATACCTTAAAATTAATTTCATATCTCTAATTACTCCTTCTCGAAAATTTATTTATATAAATAAACTATGATTATCTATAATATCCTACATCCTTACCGTATCTATTCTTGCAAATTTACTCATTAGTAATCTATATCACTAATTATTGAAACTTTTTCTCTATATCATTATAATGATATGGTATACTGTAGCCGTATAGTCAATAGGGGGGCTTAATCATGAGTAACGTTTACAAGAACTATTTTAATACTGGAGAATTTGCTAAGCTATGCCATGTAAAAAAACAAACTCTCTTTCACTATGATGATATTGGTATTTTTTCACCTGAATTAAAAGATAAAAATGGATATAGATATTATTCCTATCAACAATTTGAAGTCTTCGGTGTAATAAATATGCTAAAAGGTATAGGCATGCCTCTTAAAGAAATAAAAGCTTATTTAGATAATAGAACGCCTGACTCTCTAGTTAATTTATTTAAAAATAAGATTACTAAGGTGGATGAGGAAATTAAAAATCTAACAAGAACTCGTAGTCTTATGGAGAAAAAGATATCTGATATAAAAAGATCTTCTACTATAGATCCTTCTAAAATAACCGTAGAATACTTTGATGAAGAATGTCTCATCATCAGTGATTCCATTGAAAATGTTAGTCATAAGGAATACATTGAAACCATATCTGACCATGTTGAGTATTGCTTATCAAGCCATTTTAATATTGATTACACCATTGGAGGTATCATAACAAGGGAAAATATCTTAAAAGGAGTAGACTGTAACTATTCTCATCTCTATTCAAGAGTAAACTATAATACAAACAGTCCACTAACTTTCCAAAAGCCTAGTGGTCTATATGCCGTGGCCTACCATAAGGGCGATCCTGCTGCCATTGATGATACTTATAAAAAAGTAGTTAACTTCTTTGAAAAATCTGGTCTCTCCATGGGCAAATATGCTTATGAAGAATTTATTCTTGATGAAACTACAGTAATAAGCAAAAAAGAATACCTCACTCAAATATTAGTTGAAATAGATACAAAAAACTAAGTTAAACTCTTATAAATTAAATAAAGAACTCCCTTATAGTATCGCCCTGTCAAGTGGACAATACTATAAGGGAGTTCTTTCAGAAATTATTCACTATTAAATACTCATTATTGATTGCAACACCATGTGTATCTATCTTACTAATTTTCTTGTTATTGTACCAATTCCAATACCCATCATAATTACACCCAATATCATTTCAATGTTAGACAACATATATGCAACTGGAGTTGGACCAGCTTTTATCATACCTAGTCCAACAAATACTCCGAAACTTAAATTTAAAGCCTCATTAAAGTGACTTATAAACTCTCTAAAACTAGTGGGAAACCCTGAACCTGATAAGTATATAATAATTTCCCCTTCAATATCTAATCCAACTAAAACATACAATATGGCAAATATAAAAATTAACACTAGTGATGTTATTAATGGATGTATCATCCTTTCACCATAACCGCTAGTAGTAAAATAAGTATATGATGTTATTTTTGTTCGTATTTTATCTAAACTCTTCCTTTGCATTGTCTTACATATATAATAATACTCACCGAAATTATTTTTCAAGTTATTCTCTTTGAATTTATCCGCTATGGTTTCATATACCATATATAACCCTTCATACTCATTCTTAGTTTTTTCTCTTGGTTCTATTTTATCTATAAAGCTCTTTTCATCCAACTTCGTTCTAAGTTTATCATTAAACTCAAAATCTACAAGATAAGTATTAACTATTTTTGCTCCAGACAAATCTACATCTGCTAAATTAATTCTTTTCATAGTTGAATCAATAATAATAACATCTGTCATATCTGAAAGCTCAAAGGTCGTATCCTTAAAGTTACAGTTGTCAAAGATTAGATAAGTTATATCACTACTTAAAAATTTGCAGTAAATTTTACAGTTTTCAAATGTACAAGATAAGTTGTCTTTTTTATTTAAAGAAGGTTCCTTGTTTATTTTTTCTAAAATAAATGTGCAATTTTCAAAAATCACACCGCCTCCACCAAAATCGCATTCTTTAAAATTGCATGCAATAAATGTACAGTTTTTGAATTTTATATTATAAAACTTACATCCTTTAAATATACTGCATACGACATTCACATCAGTAATTTCTAAAAATTTCCCCTCATCCTGAGTCCTTTCATTATTAAATATTTCATTTTTAAATGTTTTAAAACTATACTTCTCATCAGGCTTCACATTAATAATGGTCTTATCCTTTAATATTTCATTATAGAGCATTTCATTATTACTTCGTCTGTGCTTAAGTTGTTCCTGGGCTGAATCAACTTCTTCTTTAAAATTTATATATGCCATAGTACATACCTCTTCACTTTAAATTTATTTATAAATATAAAATAGTGTTCTTAGTATTACTCCATACTAGATAAAAATACCTACTGCATATATAATAAAAAGTTGTATTTCAAGAATACTATTTAATTCTTGAAATACAACTTTAGTTCTCTACTTTAAATTCTCTAGTGCTTCTTCAATCTCTGCTCTTTTGTAACCAACTATTACCTTATCACCAATAGTTATTACTGGAACTGTCCATTGTCCTGAAATCTCATTAACTATATGTCTTTCTGGCTTTAAGTCTGGTACTATCACTTCTTCAAAGTTAACTCCCTTATTTTCTAAATACATTTTTAATATTTTACATTCTGGGCACCAATCTACTGAATATACCTTTATCATTTTGCTTCCTCCCTCTTTATTCTTTTGTACTTTACGCTCTTTATACTTAATATAAAAATATCATATGTTGTAGCAATGTTCAATAATTCTCTACTCAACTATATATTTTGGTAATACTAAAAATACTCATTTTACCTTTCGCATCTCATATAAAAACATATTACCACTTATATACTTCTGTCTCCTCTTCAATTCCAACTATTTCAGCATCTGTATTGTTCTCAATAAAACTTATTATATTTTCCATAGTTGAATCTAGTTGTGCTGCTGTTCCTCCAATACCTGCAATACCAATTACAATAGTTTGATGTATATCCTGCTCTCCTACTTCACTTACTGAAACATTAAATTTATTTTTCAGCTTATGAACTAAGCTCTTCACCACCATTCTCTTTTCTTTTAGGGAGTGCACCCATGAGGCTCTCAATGTAATATGCATTAAAAATATCTTCATACAATCACTCCTTTTATATATCTACATTTATTTTGCCCACTATCTCTTAACCCATACTAAGACACTACTACCATTGATTTCATAATAATATAATACTACTTTTGTAGATGCCATGTTAGAATTAATATCTATTTAATCACTTTAATAAATACAAAAATGCGAGGAAACTGTGATACTTTATGTATCCTCGGTACTCCCCGCACATTATTTTAATTATTTTCTTTTCTCATTCTCTCAAAGTAATCCATAAGTTTAACTGGGCCTTCCAAACTCTCTCTTCCAACTACTAGAACTCCATCATCCCTTGTTTTAATTTCCCATTTAACTAAGCTAATAGCTCCATCTGAAATCTCTATAGCCGTAGCGCATCGAGGATGAACACAGCTTCCATCATTAAAATATGCTGATGATCCTGGCTCTGGGAACATTGGCCTATGAGTATGACCAGCAATTAGCATGTGCCTTTTATCTTCGGACCATTTAGCAAGATGTTTCTCTATTAAATCTCGCTTTTTATAATTCTTTGCTGTTCTAACTGGGTCATTCACTCCAAATATCTCTAGCGGTCTCCATAAATATCTTACAAGTGTTCTACTAAGCTTCCATAACTTACTATTAAAAAAATCTGCCTGATGTCCATGAAGCAGAAGCATCCTATCCTTTGTAGGCTTATATCTAAGTATTAATCCTTCATGTATCTTTATATCCGGAAACATAGGTACATCCATTTTATTTTTTGAATCATATCTATTATACATATTATGTTTAACATATTTATCATCTTTTTTTACCATATCATGATTACCATAAATAAAATATAACCTTTTCTTGTTATGAAATTTACTTAATAGCCAAAACATATTACTGTGGATTTCCTTTATTTCATCTAGCTTACGATTTTCCCAAAGTTCATCCCCATCACCTAACTCAATATAAGTATATCCCTTATCATAATAATAATTTAAAGCATTAAAACATATATTTTGATTCTTTGCAAAGTTATCGCCCCAGTTTCCATCACCTCTATGACAATCACTCATTAGCACAAATTTAGACGAGTTATCAAAAAGTATTTCCTCTGCATTTTCAAATACCCTTGATATTTCTTTTAAACTATTCATCCTACCTCCACAACTATTTTTATAAAACTCTCTATATATAATATTCTTTAGTAATAATTAATGTTAATAATAATTGCACCTTTTATCAGTTAATACTATACTTTAAAATGATTAAATATATCTTATTTTAAAATATAGGAAGGTTATACAATGAGTGAACAATATTACGAAAGATTACTTAACATAAAAACATCAGGAAAAGAAAAATTACTTAATGACTCTTTTCATTACAACGTTTATGAACCAACCTCTTATGAATCTCTTGAGGCTCTTTCAAAAGAATATTATACACATCCTCAAGATAGCATCGTTGATTTTGGATGTGGTAAAGGTAGACTTAATTTTTACCTGAATTATTTTTATGGAGCTACGGTTACAGGAATAGAAATGAATAAATACTATTATGAAGAGGCTTTAGATAACAAAGCTGCTTACCTTCAAAATCACAAAGCTAAAGAAGATAAAATAAATTTTTTATGTTGTCTTGCCGAAGAATATAAAATTACTCCTTCAGACAATAAATTTTATTTCTTTAATCCTTTCTCACTTTCAATTTTCATAAAGGTTCTTTGGAATATCCTTGAATCCTTAGATGAACACGAAAGACCTATAGATTTAATACTATACTATCCATCAGAGGATTTTATTGATTATCTAGAAAACAATACTGCCTTTAAATTAATTAATGAAATTAAGATAAATGACAGATATGAAAATAATACTAATGAGCGTTTTTTAATATATCACCTAGACTACAATAATCCCGTTCATTAAGGGGCTTTCGCAAAATGCATAAATGCCCTACAAAAATGAATAATAGCTTTAGCTATATGAAAAAGACCTATAAAACTAGTGTGAAATTTCTAGTTTTATAGATCTTTTATTTATTGGGACTTATAAATATTAATTATGCGACAGCCCCTTATTTTTAAATTTCACTTTTCAATTATAAATTCTACATTTCAAATAATAAAATTAATAATAGCAAACCACTGGTGCTCCTGCATATATATTGTTAAATATTGCTTCTGCCACACCATATGGTAAGTTTATACAACCATGTGAACCATCATATTGATATATACTTCCTCCAAATGAACCTCTCCATGTAGCATCATGAAGACCAATATCCCAATTAAACGGCATCCAGAAGCCAACCGGTGCTTCATATCCTGGTCCTCTTAAAATAGCATTTCGCTCTAGATATTTAAGGACATAAGTTCCTTGTGGTGTAGCATACTCAGTATTATTAGTTCCAGTAACTATATTACCTTCTGTAATAAGCTGTCCATCCTTATAAAACCACAAATATTGAGATGTAAGGTTGATTTCCACATAAGTATTTCCAATGTCATTACTATTTCTTGATCCTGCACTTTGTACATAGCTTGGCTCTCTAGTTATTGTTTCTCCCGTTCCTAAAGCATCCCTTATAGCTTCAACCTCAGCTTCCTTATCAATTACCCACCCATAGTCTCCACCTTCTACTGTAGCTGTAGTTCCTAAAGACGTAGCAAATTGTCTAGTTGCACCCCAAGTATTATAATTTAAAGCTAAATTATCTACATAGCTAATAATGTAAGCATCGTCTAGAGTTACTTGAAAGTTTTCATCTACATTTAACCAAGTACTAATTGTTGGTCCACTTAATAATTCATTACGATCTCCAAAATTATAGGTAATATTTGTTGATGTATATTTATCTAATTGAGCCTTAGCATCTACAATTTCCTTTGACGTAGAAATATATTGTGCTTTCTCATAATAATCCAATTCTTCTAAATCCATAGATATTTCGCCCTCAAGAATTGCTGCTACTACACCCTTATACAACTCATCCTCTTTAAGCTTATTCCCCTCTACTTCAGGAACAATATTATATTGTCCACTATTAAATTCTAAAGCTGCATTCTGTGGCTCAACAATATTCTCTTCCTTTAAGCCTGCTAAATTATCTACTGCTTTTTTTAATAAGTTCTCATCGTATTCTATTTCGTTTATTAAATCAAAATTTTGTTTATTAAAAAATCCAGCTATCCATCCATAAGGACTTTGAGCTTTTTTTAATTGCTCTACACTATCCCCCAAATCATATTGTAATCCAATATCTGTTCCTTTGATAACTTCTGAACTTCCACCCCTCTGTTCAATACTTAATTCATAACCCTGTGATTTAGCTGCAATTTCTACTTTAACATCTTCAACTTTCTTACCGCTTACACTTACTCCATTAATAGAAGTGCCATAGCAAAAATGACTTATAAAGAATAGCGATACCCCCAAATATATAACTAATAAACTGCATACCCCAATTAATACTCCTATAATTATTTTTTTATTGGGATTCTTCTTAACCTCTGTAGTTTTAATTTCCATAGTGAACACCCCTTCCTATAAACATTCTACCAATCTTTGTAATATATTTCCATACCTTTTCACTAAATAATACGTAAATTTTTTCCATTTAGTATTAACTTTTGTTGAATTTCACAATAATTATCTAACAATTTTCATTTTGCATTATTAAAAACCCATAAAATAAAAGCCTACACACTTTTATGCGAAGACTTTTATAACTTAAATTATTAATTTTGTTCTACTAATTTATATCTCTCTTGATTATAAACTTGTTCTAAATCATCCTGTGAAATAACACTATTTTTTATCATGGCTGAAACAACAATCTCACTTCTTTTCTTTGCTCCATCATAATTTTTAGATAAAGCATAATAATCAGGTGCCTGTGGTAATCCCGCTAATAAAACCGCTTCATCAAAGTTTATACTATTTGCCGCTTTGCCAAAATATCCTTCAGTTGCTTCTTTAATTCCCCAGTATCCATCTCCATAATATATTTCATTAACATATAACTCTAAAATTTCTTCCTTAGAATATTTAGCTTCTAGTTTATTTACAACAAATAATTCAGCTACTTTTCTTTGAATTTTTTGTTCATTTGTAAAAAATAAATTTTTAGCAAGTTGTTGGGTTATTGTACTTCCACCCATTACTACTTCACCAGCTTCTAAATTACTAATTACCGCTCTTCCTAAAGATATAAAATCTAACCCACTATGTTCATAAAATCTATGATCTTCAACAGCCACTATCCCTTTTAAAAAGTCTTGTGATATCTCATCAGTAGTAACGTAATTTTGATTACTTCTAAGTTCTTCAATTTTTTCATCCACACCTATTTCTGATGTTACTGATTTATATAAAGAATACCCATCAACAAATAGGTAGGTTCCTATAGCAACGATTAAAACTATAATGCAAGTTATAATATTTTTTAATAGTTTTTTCATGAAACCATCTCCTTAAGTGAGAATCTAAATCTTTACCCTAAAGGGCACGCGTGATTTAGGCTTTTGAACTTACTCAGTAGAGCACTCATTTGAATGTACATAAAAATGAGTTTCCTTAATTACTTATTCTATAATATTATTATAGCTTCTTCTTGGACAAAGTTTTATCGATGTAACTTACACTTGTCTTACAATTTTGTAATTTAACTAAAAATAACTTTATATTTCTTCTATATCACAGCTAGGAATATTACTCTCCCGAAGATAAAGCTCATGATAAAATGTTATGCCAGGATAGTCTTTCTACTGAAAAATACATATCTTCAACCTATAATACTGCCGTATTCCAATTTAGAGATACAAATGCAAGGCAAGTATTAAACCACATTCAAAAATAAGAGCAAGAACATGGCGAACAAATTTATAACTACATGTCACGACATGGCATGTACTAATTAATTACTAATTCCTTAAATAATTACTCATAATAAGAAGGGCTTTCACAGTCACCTGTGAAAGCCCTTCTTTATTTGCTATTATTAAACCTACAACCTTATTGTAATTCTATATTATTATAACCTACGCCCTTATTATAGTATTCGTCCATTATTTCCTTTGGAACCATACTTCCCCCAGTTGCCCAAGCGATATGCTTTATATTCTCTACTTTGTCTATAAGATTATTATTTTTTAGATACATCTTACCTTCCTCTGTTGTAAGTATATTTACCATACCTGTTACCCCTGCAAGAGCAGAAGGTTCTAAGAATATATTCTCACTATCAGCCATTACCGCTAGTAGTTTATACATATTTTCATCCGCTATTGTATAACATCCACTCATTAATTTTTCTAAGGTTTTACCAACAAATCCTGAGGCACGTCCTACTGCTAATCCATCTGCAGCAGTTACATTATCTATTCCAAACTCTTGAACACTTACTTTATCATGTTGACCTGTCATCGCTCCTATAGTCATACATGGAGAATGAGTTGGCTCTGCAAAGAAGAAATGTACATTATTCTTATATAAAAGTTTAAGACCAAAGGCAACTCCGCCAGGACCTCCACCTACTCCACAAGGTAAATAAACAAATAATGGATTGTTATCATCTACAATTATTCCCATCTCTTTTAACTGCTTATCCAATCTCTTTGCAGCAACAGAATATCCTAGAAATAGATTTTTAGAATTTTCATCATCTACAAAATAACTGTTTTCATCCGCTTCTGCTTGCTTTCTTCCTTCTTCTACAGCCTTGCTATAATCTGATTCATATTCAATTACTTCTACGCCTCTGCTTCTTAGAAGATCTTTTTTCCACTGTCTTGCATCTGCTGACATGTGAACAGTAACTTTAAATCCAAGCTTAGCACTCATTATTCCTATGCTTAGTCCTAAATTCCCTGTAGAACCTACTACCACAGAATATTTCGAGAAGAATTTTCTTACTTCATCACTATCTAATCTCTCGTAGTTATCTTCTAATGTAATTATATTATTTTCTAAAGCTAAATCTTCTGCATGCTTTAGAACTTCATATATTCCACCTCTAGCTTTTATAGATCCAGATACCTTAAGATGACTATCACATTTTAATAAAAGCTTTCCTTGAAGGTCTTCACCACACATTTTCTCTAGGTTTGCTTTCATATTATTTATTTCAACTATAGGAGACTCTATTATTCCATTGTCCTCTTTAGTTTCAGGAAACACCTTAGCTATGTATGGTGCAAATCTATTTAATCTTTCCTCTGCATCTAATACATCAGCATCTGAAAGAGTAACATTTTTCATCCCCTCTTCAAAATCACTATAATTAGAATTTATCCATAACACCTCTTTTAGGTCTATCATTTCTTTCAATAATGGATACTCTCCTATCCATTCTGTTATTTCCTTATTTAATACTTTATTACTCATTATATACCCCACCTTCACTTACATTTTATATATTTATATTTTTAAAAATCGCATTATATCTTTACTACATTCAAATTTTCTAAATAACATTTTATTAAACTCTATTTATCTTAAGGAAGTGTAAATCTCTATTTAGTGAATGATGTTATATCACTTAACACTGGTGATAGTATTGTAATACCACCTCAAACAAATCATAAATGGGAAAATACAAGTGATTTAGACTGCGAAGTTATATTTGCTGTAACTCCACGTTCTTTTTAAAATAATAAATATAAATATAAAAGCTTTCGGCATAATTCCCAAAGCTTTTATGTATTTATTATTTATTTAAGTTGTAGAAAGATTTTAATCCACAGTATCTTGAACTTTTACCCACAGCTTCTTCAATTCTTAACAGTTGGTTGTACTTAGCAACTCTGTCTGTTCTTGAAGGAGCTCCAGTTTTAATTTGTCCAACATTTAGAGCAACTGATAAATCTGCTATTGTAGTATCTTCAGTTTCTCCTGATCTATGAGACATAACAGCTGTATAACCAGCTCTCTTAGCCATTTCTATAGCATCTAAAGTCTCTGTAATTGTTCCTATTTGATTAACCTTTATAAGGATAGAGTTACCTATTCCAGCTTCTATACCTCTGCTTAATCTATCTGTGTTAGTAACAAATAGATCATCTCCAACAAGTTGAACCTTCTTACCTAATCTTTCAGTTAGTTCTTTCCAACCTGCCCAATCTTCTTCGTTTAATCCATCTTCTATAGTTATGATTGGGAAGTTCGTAATCCACTCTTCATATAAATCTATCATTTCAGTTGAAGTTAACTCTTTACCTTCTCCAGCTAAAACATATTTTTTAGTTTCATCATTGTACATTTCTGATGCTGCAACGTCCATTCCAAGCATGATGTCTTTTCCTGGCTCGTATCCAGCTTTAGTTATCGCTTCAACAATTAGCTCTAAAGCTGCTCTGTTAGAAGATAAATTTGGTGCAAATCCACCTTCATCACCAACTCCACAAGCTAGTCCATTTTCGCCTAATACTTTTTTAAGAGAATGGAATACTTCAGCTCCCATTCTTAAAGCTTCTTTAAATGTAGGTGCTCCTACTGGTAAAATCATAAACTCTTGAACGTCTACGTTGTTATCAGCATGCTCTCCTCCATTTATAATGTTCATCATAGGAACTGGTAATTGCTTAGCATTTATTCCACCTATATATTTGTATAATGGTAATCCTGTCTCTTCAGCAGCAGCTCTTGCTACAGCCATAGAAACTCCTAGAATTGCATTAGCTCCTAGTTTTCCTTTATTATATGTACCATCTAATTCTATCATAAGGTTGTCCACTAATGGCTGATCAGTTCCTTCAACACCTTTTAATGCTGGTGCTATCACTTCGTTAACATTGTTAACAGCCTTCTCTACACCTTTACCTAAATATCTATTTTTATCTCCATCTCTTAACTCAACTGCTTCAAAAGCTCCTGTTGATGCTCCTGATGGAACTATTGCTCTTCCTTTTGCTCCACTATGTAGTGTAACCTCAACCTCAACAGTTGGATTTCCTCTTGAATCTAAAACTTCTCTTGCGTATACTGCTTCTATTACTGACATAATATATCTCTCCTTCAATTTAGATATCCTAGAGAATTTCTCTAGGATATCTGCATTACTTATTATTTTAGGAAACTCATTTTCACATTCGTTCAAATGAGTAAGTTCAAAAGCCTAAATCATAGATTTAGTTTTTCACTTATTGAATTGTGTGTACTTTAATAAGGTTTGTAGTCCCTTTTACTCCAATTGGAGCTCCAGCTGTAATTACTACTAAATCTCCATCTTCAACATAACTCATTGCTTTAGATGACTCTATAGACTTAGCTATCATATCATCTATGCTTCCAACATTAGATGTTTTAACTGGATATACTCCCCAGCATAAAGCTAGTCTTCGCATTACCCCATCATCTTGAGTTGTAGCTATAATTGGGCACTCTGGTCTAAATCTTGAAACCATTTTTGCTGTATGTCCTGAACTTGTGAATGTAATTATAGCTGATGCATTAAGAGTCATTGCAGTTGTGCAAGTAGCCATACTAATCGCATTAGTTACTGAACCTTCTTGAATAGTTTTACCCTTTAATATTACATCATATTTCAAGCTTTCTTCTGTTCTCTTTGCTATAGCTGCCATAGTTCTTACAGCTTCTACTGGATATTTTCCTGCTGCTGTTTCTCCTGATAGCATTATAGCATCTGTTCCATCATAGATAGCATTAGCTACGTCTGTAACCTCAGCTCTCGTTGGTCTTGGATTTCTCATCATTGAATCTAACATTTGAGTTGCAGTAATAACTGGTTTTCCAACCTTATTACACTTCTCTATCATCATTTTTTGCGCTATCGGTACATCTTCAGTTGGTATTTCAACTCCAAGGTCTCCTCTAGCAACCATGATACCGTCAGATACTTCTATTATTTCATCAATATTATCTATACCTTCTTGGTTTTCTATCTTAGAAATTATCTCTACATGCTCAGCTCCATTTTTAGTTAAAACTTCTCTTATAGCTATAATGTCTGAAGTCTTTCTTACGAATGATGCTGCAATAAAGTCTATTCCTTGAGATATACCAAACTCTATATCACTTATATCTTTTTCAGTTAAAGCTGGAAGATTAATTTTAACTCTTGGCACATTAACACCTTTATGGTTTTTAACTATCCCTGAGTTTTCAACAATACAGTGAATATCCTCATCCTTTACTTCATTAACTCTTAAACCGACAAGACCATCATCAATTAATATAGTATCTCCTGCTACTACATCATTTGCTAAACCTTTGTAACTTACTGTACAAATTTCTTTAGTTCCCAAAACTTCTCTCATAGTTATGGTAAACTCTTGTCCTTCTTCTAATAAAACTTCTGGTAACTCAAAGCTTCCTGTTCTGATTTCTGGACCTTTTGTATCAAGTAAAATCGCTACTGGCTGATGAAGCTCTTCTCTAACTTTTTTAACTAAATCCATTCTTTGTTTATGCTCTTCATGGGATCCGTGGGAGAAATTAAATCTGCACACATTTAAGCCACTCTTTACTAACTCTCTTAGCGTCTCTTCTTTATCTGATGCTGGACCTAATGTACATACTATTTTAGTTCTTTTATTATCTCTTAACATTTGTATTCTCCTCATTTCCTATCTTTTATCTAATAGTTATCTGTTCATTTTATCTCTATGCTAAGAATATATTTTACTTATTCTTAGGTTGTCATATATCTTATAATATTATTCCATAGATAATAGTAGAAACTATTGTCATAGATAATCCTATTAATGCCTCATATGGTATTAATTTCAAACGTTGACTTATTGTTAAATTTGTTGCTCCTGCTGTTGCATGGAAGAATGATCCGTGTGGAAGAGAGTCAAGCACTGTAGCACCAGCGTGAACCATTGCTGCTCCTCCAAGTGGAGATATTCCAACACCCATTATTGCCTGGCCGAATGTTGCTGAAGCTATAGTTGCTCCTGAAGTTGTTGATGCTGTCGCAGCTCCCATTAATATACCTGATATTGGAGCTAATAAGAATGCAGGCATATTCAATGCATTAAGCACGTTAATTGTTGTTGCCTGTAATGTTGAAGCCTTTATTATTCCGGCAATTGTACCTGTTCCTATAAGTAATAAAGCAACTGGCATCATCTTAGTAAGTCCAAATGTAATATATTCATTTGTATGCTTTGCTTTACCCATTACAACTACTCCAACAAGTCCTCCAACCGGTAAAGCTATAAGTGGATCTATAGAAATTCCTGCTATTGGTCTTAGTGCAAGTAACACAATTGCTACTAATGGTCCAACTAGTGCTGCAAAGAATGATGGTAACTCTTCATTATCTAGTTCATCTAATGCTGCTTCTTCATCTTCTACTTTTTCTACTTTAAACTTTTTAACAAGAAGTGTAGTTAAAACTACTGTAACTGTTAATCCAACTAATGCTGGAATTATATTTGCCATCATCAAAGATGATAATTCTACTCCAAAGTTTTCTGCTGCTGCTATAGTATTTGGGTTTGGAGATATTATGTTTCCTGCTTTTCCTCCACCTATCATAGCTAAAAGTACAAGCATTGGTGAGTATCCTAATCTCTTAGAAATTGCGATTGCAATAGGTGCAACTGTTATTACTGCTACATCTATAAATACTCCAACTGATGTTAAAATCATTGTTGATAGCGCTAATGCGAATAATGCCTTTTTTTCACCCAAGGTCTTAACAATTTGGTCAGCAATCTTGGCCGCTGCCCCTGTTTTAATTAATACTCCTGCTAAAACTCCAGAAGTTATAATACGTAGAATTGCTGGCATAATGTCCTTTGCTCCACTTATCATAACACTTACAGTTCCAGTAAGACCTGCTCCACCGACTACTCCTCCAACTACAGCTCCTAATATTAAGCTATAAACTGGATGTAACTTTTTAATAATTAGTGTAATTGCTACTGCTAATCCTATTAATGCTCCAATTGTTGTTATTTGTACGTCCATTAAAATCACCTCATTAAAATTTTATATATCGTTTATTAAACATAAAAGTTTTTTTCACTTGTTTAGTTTATATAAGTTTACTTTTTATTTTATTGCTTTTATAAGTCTAAATATTTGTGTTGTAGTTGCAGTCATATTCTTTGTAGCTGTTTCCTTATTTATAGCTTCTTCTAATGTCATTGCTGAATTTACTATTGAGAAGAAAGCATCTATTCCTTCTTCATTACATTTAACTGCATCGTCTGTAGTACATCCTGCGATAGCTATAACCTTTGCTCCATGCTTCTTAGCAATTTTAGCAACTCCAATTGGAGCTTTTCCCATAGCTGTCTGATTGTCTAATCTTCCTTCACCAGTTATAACTATGTCTGCATCCTTTACTACATCTTCAAGATTGATTTCATCTAAAATTATTTTTATTCCCGATTCTAATTTTGCATTTAGGAATCCTAAGAATCCAAATCCAAGTCCACCTGCCGCTCCAGCTCCTGGCACTTCTGCAATATCTTTTCCTAATTCTTTTTTAACTACTTCTGCAAAACATCTTAACCCATTATCTAATTCCTTAACGATTTCTGGAGTAGCTCCCTTTTGTGGTCCATATATATATGCTGCTCCATTTTCTCCGAATAGTGGGTTATTAACATCACAAGCTATTTTAAAATTACACTCATCTAATTCTTTTAATTTATTATCAATTTTTATACTTTTTATTTTTTCTAGGACTTGTCCTCCAAATCCAACTAGTTCCCCAGCTTCATCATAAAACTCAAAGCCTAAGGCTTGAAGCATACCAACACCTGCATCATTAGTAGCACTTCCCCCTATACCTACTATGAAGTTTCTACAGCCTTTATCAATGGCTTCTTTTATCATCTCTCCAACTCCATAAGTTGTAGTATGTAGTGGATTTTTCAAATGGTTTGGCACTAATGCAAAGCCTGCTGCTTGAGCCATTTCCATAATTGCAGTATTTGTATCTTTTAATATACCGTATTTAGCATCAACTTTCTCTACAACTGGTCCAGTAACTGAAGTAATAACTGCTTCTCCGCGCATTCCCTCAACTAAAGCATCTACAGTACCTTCACCACCATCAGCTAATGGCATTATAGTAATTTCTGTATCTTTATCAACATTTAATATACCTTCTTTAATAGCATTTGCCGCTTCCATTGAACTTAAACTACTTTTTAATGAATCTATTGATATTACAACTTTCATGATTTCAGCCTCCCTTTGATATTATTGTACCAAGGTACACCTTCAATAACTATGGTACAAATACCAATACAATACGTTTTCATTAATTTATTTTTGTCATATATAACATTTTATTATTGCATTTAATATGATAACTATTTTGAATATTTTTACATATTCAATCTTAGTGCTAAATAAAAAACTACAGCCTCATTAAAACTTCTAGGATTAAATCCAGTTTTTTGATATATTTTTTCTAATCTATACTGCAAAGTGTTTTTATGTATAAACAATTCTTCTGATGTGCTCTTTAAAGACATCTCATTTCTATAAAAACTCCTTAATAATTCTCTCTCACCTTCATCAAGCTCTTTTAAAACCTTATCAACATACTGCTCCTTAATCTCTTCATCTATACTTTCTAATATAAGTTCTAAACTCAAGGTATCAAAATAAGTTAATATTTCATGGTTTTTAGCTGAATATTTTAAAGCACTTCTAGCTTCACTATAAGATTTATGAGTATCATATAAATCTTTTAATCTACCCACACCCCCTGTTAAACTTCCTTCATACTTCTTCAGGGTATTCATATATATTTTTCTTAATTTATTATATTTAACCTCATTAACTAAGGCTATAAACTCATTAGGATACACATATATTTTAAAAATATTTCCTATATCCTTAAGTACACTTTTTATATCATTCTCTACTTTCTCTAATTCTCTTACATCATTAAACTTAGCTATCTTAAATATGACTACTGCAAATTTTTCCTCTAACTCAATACCAAACTCATCTAATATATTTTCTATCTCTTTTTTATCCTCAATACTATCATATATAAGGGACTTTACTACGTGGTTTATTCTATGCTTATCATATTCATATCTGTAATTAAGCTGCTGCTCTTTTATAAATATCTCAGTTATCTTCGTTACAAGAAATCCAAATCTACTAACCTCATCAGGCTCACCTGTTATTCCTATAGAACCTACAGCTTCATTACTAATTACTATAGGATAATTGATTCCCTTTTTAGCACCCTTATACTCATCGTCCCCATTAACAGTTATATTTTTAAGAGTTGATATAGACTTATACCCAGCTTCATGAAAAGTATTTATTCTTTCCTTATCGGTACTTGCTATAATAATCCCATTTATATCAATGAAATTTATATTTTTATCAACAACTTCTTTTACTGCATCCACAATCTCTTGAGCAAATCTCAACTTGATTTTATTTATTGCCATAGTTTCCTCCTATATAAAATTCAAAACTTTCTATCTCTATTAGGACTATTATACTAATTTTTTTATGTAAATAATATTATCTTCTATTTTCATTCCTTTTATTTCACCTAATATCATAATACCTATATATCATTATACAAATCTCCAATTTTTGCCCGCCATAGATAAAAAGGGAGCGTCGCTCCATAACTTAATTAGTTATTTTGCGACGCTCCCTTTATCGTATAGATCAATATAGAGTTTATATAGATTCTATTTAACCTCTTTACCGTTATCCATAAGATACTTCTGTATAAATATCTTATGAGAAAATGCCATTACTGTTGATCTAACTACTTCAGATTCATAAGTTATCTTTTTTGCCGAATTTGGCTCTGCAAAATCTCTTGTGGTAAAAATAGCTTTTAATGCTTTTTCTAATTCTACACAAAAATAATCATACGCTTGCTCTATGGGGCAAGTTCCTATCTGAATTTTAATAAGTTCACAAACCTCCGCTAGGCTGTAAACCTGTTTTAGAATACAAACTACAATCAGATATGCTAAATGCTTCTCACTATATCTTTTATTTTTAGGCGGAGATACCACCTTTTGTTTCACATAATTATTCAGCATAGTTGGTGTTAACAACTTCTCTTTTGAATTAACATTTATAGACCTTAATACACTTTCAACATATATGATAACTTGATCCTTATATAGTGGAACATTGGGTAATTCGCTGAATCTTGGACAATGAAAATCTAAAATTTCTTTTATACTATTTTCATTTATATTTGTATCCATTTTTCCTCCTAACCTGCAGATTTATCCTAATATATCATGTTTTTTTATATATTGAACCGCAATGCAACCTGGTCCTCCTTGAGTTGTAAACACTGGTCCTAACTTTTTAATTTCTATATCTGCATTCTCAATATTATTCATTATAATATTTTTTGCCGTATTTGCCAAATCTTCTTTACATGCATGAGCAACATAAATTTTATAATTACCGTTTACCCCAGCCTCCGCTAAAGCTTCACATATTTTCTCTATAGATTTACTAAAGGTTCTTTTAGTTGTAAATTTAACTAATCTTGTGCAATCCTCTGAAAGAGACATAACTGGTACTAGCTTCATTACTCCTCCAATACGTCCAACTAATGGAGATAGTCTTCCACCTCTAACTAGATATTCAAAATCATTCGGAATAAGATATGATTGAGAGCTTTCTATTAATTCATTAATATCATTTAATACTTCTATCTTAGTCTTTCCTGCTTCTGCAAGCTTAACAGCTACATCAACTATGTATCTATGTGGTCCACAAAGTGTCTTAGAATTTACTACATCAATAGTTTCTTCATGCTCTGCCATTCCTTTAGCCATACAAGCTGAGCTATATGTTCCTGAAAGCCCATCTGCCATAGATATATTGATTATTTCCTCATTTGCATGCTTATTATATATTTCTATTACTTCACCAATAGATGGCTGAGAAGATACAGGAACATGTCCCTGATTAATTATGTTTATAAATTCCTCCGTATGAATCTCTTCATACTCCTTATATGTAGAATTATTTATTGTAACTAAAAGTGGTGTTATATCAATGTTATTTTTCTTCGCCTCTTCAATTGAATAAAGTGTTGATGAGTCTGATACAATTTTTATCATAATTTTTGTCCCCCATATCAATTTAAATTAACAATCTAAACCATCTAGTCTTTAATACTATATGTTTTAGATTACCATGCTAAATATTCATTGTCAATCTTTATCTATTTGAATCTTTTGTTAATAAAAATATACTTTTTTATAGATTTGAATGAAAAAAATCAAGCTCCATGCATAATGCATAGAGCTTTAATTATATCTATTTATTTTTTCATATATCATATTAGCCGTTGTACCTTATTTATCACTTAAGTTAAACTATAACCACTTATGAGTTTTTCATTATTACACTTTCAACTACATTAGCTGCATCTTCACATGCATCACAGCATTTTTCAAAATACTCAAAAACATCTCTCCATGTCATTAACTCAATTGGGTCTTTTGAACTGGTATAAAGATTTCTCATGCCCTGAGTATATAAAGTATCCCCTTCTTCTTCTAATGCATTAATATATATAATCTGATTGTGTATATTGGTAGATTTTTTAAAGTTACGGAATTCATTCATTAAACTCTTAAGTTCATCACAACTCTTTATAATTAAATCACAAAACTCCATCGCTTCTTTCCTTATAGATGTAATATTAAACATATAAATTCTGACTAAAATATCTTCTATAGCATCTGTTACATTATCAATTTGATGAGCTAATTCAATAATATCCCCTCTATCAATTGGTGTTATAAATTCCTTAACTAATTTATTCATCATGTCATGCTTTTTTAAATCCGCAGTATGTTCTATTTTATGCATTTCCTTTATTTTATTATCTAATTCAGTTACATTAAAATTTGTTAAGATTTCATTAAGTAAAGAAGCTGCATCACAAGAGTAACCTACTAATTCAGCTAACATTTCAAAGTAATCATTTCCTTTTCTGTTTGCCATGATTTAACCTTCACCCTTTCAGTGGTTTTAATTTCTTTCTAAACTCTTTCATACTCAATTAGAAAATCCAAATAAAAAATTTTGCCATTAAAAATCCTATAATTCCACAACCCGGAAAGGTAAGTATCCATGTATAAACCATGTCCTTAACTACTCCCCAATTTACAAAGCTTATTCTTTTTGCTGCTCCTACTCCCATTATTGCAGTAGTTTTCGTATGGGTAGTACTTACTGGTATCCCTACTACAGAAGAAATGAGAAGACATCCTGCTGCTGCTAGGTCTGCTGAAAACCCTTGATATTTTTCTAACTTGACCATATCCATACCTACAGCCTTTATGATTTTGTATCCTCCAATGGAAGTACCTAATGCCATAACCGCAGAACTAAGTATCATTAGCCATATAGGAATAACAAAATTACTTACTTCAGCCTTCCCATTAGCTAAAAACATTCCTAACATGAATACTCCCATAAATTTTTGTCCATCTTGAGCTCCATGCATAAAGGCCATTGCTGCCCCACCACACACTTGAGCTCCTTGAAAAAATCCTCTAGTTTTTCCACGATCAAACCTTCTAAATATCAGCTCTACAATTTTTACTGTAATCCAACCCATAACAAACCCCATGCCTGTAGATAAAATCAATCCGTATATTACCTTTATCCACTCTGCTCCATTAATTCCTCTAAGCCCACCTTGAAGAGCAATTGCTGCTCCCGAAATACCTGCAATTAAAGCATGGCTTTCGCTGGTTGGAATTCCAAAATACCATGCCGTAGTCGCCCATACAACAATAGCAAATAATGCCGCACATAAAGCAATTAAAGATACCTGAGGATTATCACCGAAGTCTACCATATTATATATAGTTTGTGCTACATTAGCATTTATCATTGTCATCACAAAAACACCCAAAAAATTAAAAAATGCAGCCATAAGAATTGCAGAACGAGGTCTTATTGCACGAGTAGACACACATGTTGCAATAGCGTTAGGTGCATCAGTCCACCCATTTACTAAAATTACTCCCAATGTTAAAAGTGTTGTTATCAATAGTGGAATGTTTGTTAATAGCTGGTTTAAGAATTCAGTGAAAGAAATAGTCATTCAATTATCTCCCCTTCATTTTCACACTAATTCATTACTACTATAAAAATATTTAGCTGTATATTTTATTATTATTTATACATATTATTACACTTATTAATAATAATAACAATATCGTTTTATTAATTTTCATTGAATAAACAAACAAATTTTTTCCAACAAAATATCATATGTTCTACTCCTAATATCAGGGGTTAGTTTATCAAAAATATCGAATTTATACTTAAAACTTCCAAACAAAAATAAAGCTTTTAGGTATTACCTAAAAGCTTTAAAACTCTTCTTTTTATTTCAATAAACTCTTTACTCAAAGCAATTTCTTCATAAGATTCCCAAGGAAGTCCAACCTGAATTTCACCCTTTATAACAGCAGGTTTTTCTGATATAACATATACTCTATCAGATATTAAAATTGCCTCATCAATATCATGGGTTATAAATAATATAGTTGAATTTGTCCTTTTCTTTAAATCTACTAACCACCTTTGTAGATTCCCCCTTGTTATAGAGTCTAATGCTCCAAATGGCTCATCCAAAAGCATAATATCATCTGAAGTTAAATAGGTTTTAAGAAAATTGGCTCTCTGCTTCATTCCTCCTGAAAGTTGAGTTGGATATTTATATTGGAAACCTTGAAGTCCAAAAATATCTATATATTTTTCAACTGTTTTTCTTGCTTCATTTTTCTTCATTCCATTTAACACTAGGGGCATAGCTATATTATCTATTACCTTTTTCCAAGGAACCATCATATCCTTTTGATACATATAGCTGACTTTACCATTTATATTTATAGTTCCATCATCTACGTCAGTTAATTTAGTTATAATATTAAATATTGTGCTTTTCCCACTTCCAGATGGGCCCACAATAGATACTAACTCACCCTTATTAACCTTAAAGCTAATATCCTCTAATATCTTCATTCCATCAAAAGATTTACTTATATTTTGTAATAAAATTTTATTTTGGCAAGAAATCATTCGTATAAGCCTCACTTGCATCTAAATTTTCTTTAATTAAATCATTTTCTAATAAGAATTGTGTATAGTTATTCCAAACACTATCCTTCATTTCTCCCCATCTAGCTGCATCTGACTTATACTCTTTAGCTAGGTACAATTGGCTTTCTATTGCTAATTCTTCATCTATCTCTGGAACAGCCTTAACTAAAATCCTCGCTGATTCTTCCGGATTTTCAATTGCGTACTCATATCCCTTTGATGTTGCTTCCATAAACTTTGATACCATATCACTTTTCTCTGATAGCACCTTGTCTGATGAAGCTATTATTGGAGTATAGTAATCTAATCTTTCATCTAATTCTCTAAGTGGTATGTAGTTAATATCAAAATTTCTTAACTTTGCTGAGATATTTGTCCATCCTTCAAATGTCCATTCAAAGTCAATATTATTTTTAGTAGCTATAAAGAAATCCTCACTTCCAACATCTACTGTAGTTAACTTTGAGAAGTCTGCTCCATTCTTCTCCATAACAGCTTTTAATATAGCTCTATCGCTTGGTCCACCGTATCCACCATAAACCTTGCCTTCAAAATCTTTTACTGTTTTAATATTCTTTTCTTTAGGTGATGCAAATCCAGAAGTATTATGCTGTATAATTGCAGCTATAGCTTTTACGGGAAGTGGTTCATCTGAAGTTTTTGCATAAGTTAAATCTTCTTGATAACTTACTGCAAAATCACCTTTCCCAGCTGAAATTAATTGTAGCGATGAACCCTCTGATGGCTGAATTATTTCAACATCAAGACCTAAAGCTTCATAATACCCCATCTCTTTAGCTACATAAAATCCTGTATGATTTGTATTTGGAGTCCAATCTAATATTAACTTTACCTTTTCTAATCCACTTTCCTCAGCCTTATCCTTCTTGGTTCCACATCCACTAAGAACTAATATAGATATTAAGCTTAACGCAATTAGCGATACAATCTTCTTTTTCATTTATTCATTCCCCTTTTACTCTTTTGTATTTATAAATTAGCTTGTAACTTTATTATCCTTATTCCAAGGTGTGCATATTTCTTCAAGTTTCCCGATTATAAAGAATATAGCCATACTCATAATTACAATTACAACTATAGCTGCAAACATTTTATCTAAAGCATACGCACTTCTTGCTCTCGTCATATAAACCCCAAGACCTTTATCTCCACCAAGCCATTCACCAATTACCGCTCCCATAATGCTATATGTTGCAGCAATTTTAAGCCCTGAAAAGAAATTTATTATTCCGTATGGCAACTTTAAATGGAAAAATCTCTTTATCTTAGATGCCCCCATTAATTTAAAATGGTTGATTAAATCCTTATCTACACTTTCTAACCCATCCGAAATACTTATTACTATTGGGAAGAAGCACACTATAACAACCACAATTATTTTAGGTAATACTCCAAATCCAAACCAAATTATAAATAATGGTGCTAAAGCAATAACTGGCACGGTTTGAGATATTATAAAAACAGGGTATATTGCCTTTTTCACAATTGGCAATAAATCCATAATTATTGCTAATATTAATGCTAATCCTACCGCTACTATAAATCCGACTACACTTTCAAATAAGGTTGCCATAATATGAGGCATCATTGCCCCAAAATTTTCAATGAGTGATGCTACTATATCACTTGGTGCAGGCATTATGTACTTCTCTATGCCCCCAACTCTTATTATTAACTCCCAAACAGTAATTAATGTTATTATAAATATTATTGGCAAACTAATATCTAATATAGATTTATTTTTTTTCATTTGTTTTACTCCTTTCTTTTAGAGTATTCCTTATTAAATAAAAAAAACGTATAGTTTTCCATCTTTGAAAACTATACGCCTAGATAATTCTTAAATAATTTTATATCTATTTACTATCTTCCTACGTTGGCATTATCCAAATCAGGTTACTATGGGTCGAAATTTTACTTTCCTCTCAGGCCTTATTGCCTCCCCAGATAAGGTTCTCTATTAAATTTATCATTACCCTTATATTAACGGACTTATAGATACTTTGTCAATTATCTTACTTGTAAATATTTTATATAAACTTAACTATCCCTCTAGTACTCTATTAAAATTATCATAAATTATATTAGTAATCTCCTCCACGCTCATTTTCTTTCTCTCCGCTATCTTCTTCACCACATTTTTTATTTCGCAAGGATATCCATACTTTCCATTAACCCATTCTAAAGCCGTAGGACCATCTGTCTCTACTAAAATCTTATCCATCGGAATTTTCATTAATACTTTTTCAGTTAAACTTGAATATCCAATATCCACACTTACAGTAAAATAGCATCCTAGTTCTACAAAACTCTCTAATATATCTAAGGGACCACTATACCAATGTATAATTACTTTATTATACTCACGGTCCTTAAGTGCTTCATAAACTTCTTTTTCAGCATTTTTAGTATGAATTGATATATATTTATTTCTTTTGATACTTTCTTCTAATATAAAGTAAAATATCTCCCGTTGTTTTTTATCTAAGCTTCTATCCTCTATCCACAAATAATCTAAACCTATTTCTCCAATTAACCTACTCTCTTCAATGTAAGGTATAAGCTCTTCTAACTGTCCATTAAATTCTGAAGCATTATTAGGGTGTATACCAAAAGTCGGAATAATATAGTTACTCTTCTCACTGTATTCCTTATTTAAAATATAACTCTTTACATCCATACTATTTGCTAAAGTAATTATTCTATTTTTATTTATATCCTCTATGGCCCTATCAATGTTTTCACCATAAAAGTCTAAATGGTTATGGGCATCTATATACATATCTTTTCTCCAATTTCTTTTATATTTAATAGAATTTAATCTCCTACTCCAAAATCAGTATTCTCAAATAATACTTCAACCTTCTCTACTGATTCTAAAAACCTATATTCCTTTTCAAACCATTTGATTAACTCTTCATCTCTCTTTATGCTGGTAGTATTTTCTGTAAAAATATTTATAGTGCTATAGTTAAAATGTTCCAGAACTATATCAATATCATTTCTGATCATCTCTTTGCTTTGTCCCTTTATTCCAACCATCAAACATACTGACGAAAAGTATTCTTTTACCTCTTTATAATCATTAAACTTAGCATTCTTATTTAAAAATATATTTCTAAAATTATTATTAAAGCTTTCTACACCTATCTTGAAAACAATGTCTATCCCAAAGAAATCTCTCATTTCTTGCAGTCTCTTTCTATAGCACCAATGACTTTCTAAAAATAATTTCTTTATATTCTTTTCTTTTATTATTTCTCTTATATACTCTATGGTTTCCTTTGGAAGTTCAAAGCAGCTACCTGAATTTATTACCTCTAGAACTCCATAAACACCTTTTACATTATCTAAAACTTCCTTATTAACTTCATTTATTTCAGGTATATCAAGTGAGTTATCCTCTATATAATCACAAAATGTACACTTTCCCCAAACGCATGGCAAAGCTTTTAGTAACACTATCTCTCTTTTATTCTTTCCTGTTATTATATTATATCTATCCATATTATTCATTCCTAACAACTTTATTTTTAATATTTAATGGCAGCATTTTAATAATTGTAAATACTACTCCAAAGCTAACAGCCTTATCTAATAAATCTGTAAAAATCTGAGTAGAAAAAACTGATGTAACAATGCTCATTCCAGAATTCTTAAGTATTGCAACTAAAATACTTGAACCTGAAGACGTTACCCCTTCAAAAATAAAAGCAGCGATAACTGATGCCGTTGCAGAACCTAATACTGTAATTGCAATTATTGATAAAATTGACTTAACTCCTCTAAACTTCTCATCTTTAAATAACATTCCTGTACTTATTCCAACTACTAATTGCACTGGTATAAAGTAAAATGATACTGGATCGAAGGTCATGGCATTAACAATTGATGATAATCCACCAACAGTAGCTCCACTTACTGGCCCAAATAATATTGAAACTAAAATAGTTCCTATGGTATCAATGTAAATTGGAAGCTTTAATGATAATGCAATAAATCCACCAATTAAATTTATAGCTATAGCTAACCCCATAAATATAATTCTCTTATTATTTTTACTATCCATAATCTCACTCCTTCTTTAATTTAAACCATATTTAGTATTATTTAAAACTGCTAAAATATCTTTTTTGTGATTCGGAAAAATTCTTGTTAAAAACATTTCCATAAAGGCTTTAGAGTTAACTTCGGTTAATACTAAGCAATTAGGTTTTTCTCTATAAAAGTTTCCTTCATCCACAAGTGCCATCCCTATAGCCTTACCTTCTGTAACTATATCTACAAAGTATTCCTTACCTGTGCATAATTCTGGATTAATAAAATATGCTATGGCTAATGGGTCATTAATAACACATCCTAAAGTTCTTTCTTGAGCCCAATGAAAATCCACATAAAATCTTGTTATTTTTACTATTAACTCTCCTAACGGTTCATTAAATTGTTTTATCATCTCTATATAGTTTGGAGTTAAAACACACTGTCTAGTAACATCAAGACCAACCATTGTAATTTTCTTATTTAATTCTTTAAAAACTATTTCTGCTCCATGAGGGTCAACCCAAAAATTAAACTCAGCCACCTGCGAACAATTTCCAAAACTTTTAAAAGCTCCTCCCATGAGAACTAATTCTTTCATATTTTCCATGGTATCCTTATCCTTTTGTAATGCCATAGCTATATTGGTTAAAGGACCTAATGCAATAACTGTAACCTCTTGATTATTTAAGGTTTCTAAAATGAAATCTATTGCGCCCTCTTTATATGTTACTTCATCCACCTTAGGTAAAAAGCTTTCTCCCAGCCCATCACAACCATGAGTATCTTCTGCCGTAATAAGTTCCCTCTTTAAAGGTTCACAACATCCAATATACACTGGTATGTCCAATCTATTTAACTCCTTTAGAATCTTTAATGCATTTTCTGCACCTTTTTTACCATGTACATTTCCTGATGTTATTGTGATTCCTACAACATCTAGTTCCTCTGATTTTAAAGCTAGCATTATTGCTAAAGCGTCATCAATTCCTGGATCGCAGTCTATTATTATTTTCTTTTTAATCATATAATTCTCTCCCTTTATTTAAATCAATTTTTCTCTTAAAAATAAAAAATACCCTGAGAGCCATCTCAAGGTATAAAGATACTTATAATCTTAATTTAGACATATAAATTTATTTAGAGTATCACTTCTAAAAGCAAATACACTAAACAAAAATATAATTAAATTAAGAATAAAAAAAGTCGCACTAAGGGTATAGTACGACCATAAAGTCTTTTTGCCCTAGTTTTTTATAGAGGGATGGTTACGAACCTCTCCCACAGAAATCTGTGGATTTTTATTAAATTTCTTAATTATCATATCATTAATTATTATATATAGCAATGTAGCATTTTATGATGCTTCTAATGTATAAAAATCAAAGAATTTACTTTGCTTATTTAATAACTCATTTAAATTTCCTTTTTCAACTATAGCTCCCTTTTCCATAAATATTATTTCATCATATAATCCCAATAATTCTTCACTCATCTTATGGGTTATTGTTATTAAGGTTAAATCTTCAATATTTAGTAGTCTACTTTCAATATCATAGCCTGTTTGCATATCAATGGCAGATGTACCCTCATCTAAAACAAGTATTGGTGTTTCTTGAATTAAAGCTCTTGCTATTGCAACTCTTTGTCTTTGCCCACCTGATAAGTTACTACCATTTTCACCAACGGCATATTCTAACCCTTCATCTAACTCATTAATAAAATTATCTGCTCCACTTAAAGTTAAAATGTCATTTATTTGTTCATCTGAAAAATCTTTATATAAACATATATTATCCTTTATATTTTTATCAAACATATATACATTCTGATGAATTATAGAAATCATTTTATTTAACTTTTCTATATCTAAATCCTTAATACTTTTCCCATCAAACTCTATATCACCTCTATAATCCGAGTAATAACCAAGAAGTAATTTTATCAATGTTGATTTTCCACAACCACTAGCCCCAACAATTGCATATTTTTTATTTTTATCTAAGTTTAAACTTAAACCATTAATAACAGCTTTTTTGTCATCATATCCAAAATTTAAATTTTTGACTTCTAACCCATCTTCAAAGGTTAGATTTTCTTTCCCCTCAAAGCTTGTATCTTCATAATTTGAAAACTCATCTAATCTTTTTAAAACAGACTTCATACTTGTAATTTTAGGAACGTTACTCATTATCATAATTACAGGTTGTACAAATGTACCTGAAAGTTGAATTATAGCAATAAGCATCCCCATAGATAGATTTCCCTTAATAACTAAATATGCTGATAAAAACATAGCTACAAACTGTGTCCCCATACCTAAAAGTTGAGATAATGTTTCATTAACTACAAATAATTTATCTGCTGCAAACTTTGTATTAGCTAAAGCGCTATTTTCCTCTTCAAATTCCTTTGTTATATTTCCCTTTAAATTATATGATCTAATTACATCATATCCTGATAGCATATCTTTAATCTTAGTTGTAAATGAAGTTAATTTATTAGAAAGAGCTAATTGCTTACTTTCTAATGCTTTTCCAAAAACACTCGGAACTATAAACATAAGTAACATGCTTATAAATAAGCATAGAGTCACAAGTGGACTAATCCATAATAATATACCAATTGTAGTTATAAACATAACAGAAAACTGAAGAACCACCAATAGTGGCACAATATAATTTTCTTCAACCAGCTTCATATCATTAGTCAAAACTGAAATATAATCAGCTGTATTGGTTGATGTAAAGTCTTTATAGTTATATCTAAATATACCTGAAAAGACTCTAGCTCTTAATTCTTTAGTTACATTTTTTATAAACATTTTGCTCAAAATATCATAGATAAAGTAAAATACACCTATCAATACGGAATATCCAATAGTATATATTAATACTCTTTTAAAACCTTCCATATCTCCAGTCATAACAGTATCAATAGTTGATTGCATAAATAATGATAATCCTACCATAGTAATTGATGATATTACACTAAATATAATAGTGCAAATCAACAATAAACTATTCTTTTTAATACATTCTTTCATAAGAAACCCCTCCATCCTTTAGATACACATCTAATTCTTTTAATACCCTTCTAATATAATTATACTATTCCATTTTTAGATATATGTCAAACATTTTAGATTATTTTCTAATTCATTGCATAAAAAAAGCCTCTCAGTTTATCACTAAGAGACTTTTACTATAATAAAACATTACTTAAATCATCTATAAATTTTTGCATGGCCACTTTATTTAAATTATAATATACTTTTCCTTGTTTTTTTTCTACTGATACTAATCCAATTTCAAGTAATGTAGCCATATGATATGAAACTGTAGCCGATGTAAGATTTAAACTTTCAGCTATTTCTAAACTATACTTAGGTCCAATTTTTAAAAGCCCAATAGTTTCTAATTTACTATTATCGCTTAAAGCTTTTAACTTTAAAACTAAATCGCCTTTATTTCCTATAGCCTTAATTTGTTCCTTGAATATACTCTCATTTAAAACACCCACAAAAAACCTATCCCTTAATTCAAAAATAGATACTCCCAGTGCTAATGTTGGAGTTATTGTAAATACACCTTCACCATTAGATATATTATTTATTATTTCACATTCACCTGAACTAATATATTTCTTTGTATTATCTATTAGTTTAACTAATGCCTTTTCAACAGCTTTATATGCTTGCTCATAAGCATATCTATTCTCTTCAATAGCTTTTATAATTGATTCAATGCTTTTTTTAGAGTCACTAAGTATTTTCATAAATCTCCATTTATTTTTATTACTAATATCTTGTTTCTCTACAAAATTTAAAATATCATTTAATGAGTTAATATCATCAGCTCTATCCTGTTCATCTGCGATTTCATAATAAGCCTCTAAAATTAATTTTCTTGCCTCAACCTCTGAAATACTATCAAGTGATTTTAATCTATCCTCCTCATGAATAAATAATGATATTACAATGAAAAATAAAGTTGTATCATCCTCTTCTTCATATATAAACAGCTCATTTTCATCTTCAAACACCATATGTTTTTTAAATTCTTTTGTGTACTTATCTAATATTTTTAAATTATTCTTAAGGAATAATTTACCATTAATACCACTTTCGTTTAACATTTCGATAGACTTCTCCATTAATTTATCGTAATTCTTACTTCCATAAAGCAATCCCAATATTTCACATGTTGGATTTAATTTATCAAGTATATTTAATTCCATATTGTTCACTCCTATGAATCAATTTCTTACAGTAATTATAACATAAGTATGCAGAACCTCTTAATTAAAACTTAGTAACTAACTAAATTAATCCTGAATATATTATGGAAACAAAAAAACTCGACAATACATTTCTGTATTATCAAGGTTTTCATCTGCTTCACTATCTAACTTGATGCCATTGTTTATTAATTGTTTTTGAATTTTTCTAACATTAATCGATACATAAACAACTACATTGTAACCCATCTATCAACAAATGCCTTGTCCGAAAATTCATCTCTATTCAAATAATCTCTAAGTATTATTCTAAGATACTCTACATTGTACCTTTCATTTATATTATTAGCTAAGGCTTTATAACCAGAACCTCTTTGTAAATAGTCTGGAGTGGCAACACTGTAATATTTTTCTTCATCAAGTTTTTTCCCATTTACAATTATTCTATGAATGCTATTTCCATCATGCTCAATTACAGCACCTGAAATATGAAGTCTTCCTAAAAATCTACCTCTTAAACCTGACCCTGCACCATCCTTATAGCAAATCTCCGGATCCAAAGATTGCTGTAAAGCTTCTTTTATATATTTACCCTTTATTTCCATATAAGTTGGATTTAGTGGTGATGGGCATATCTCAATCAATTTCTTAAATGATACTTTACCTTTTTTTATACCACTATTCATAATACCACTGTTAATTAAAGCAATATCACAATTAAACACATCCCTAATGGCATCTGCCAACAAATTAGTTATAGGATTTTCCTCTAACACGTCATGCCACATATCTCTGTGGATGTTATAAAGTGATATTCCAAGATTATCATTAGCAATTTTTTTATTTTTCTCGATAAGCTTTAGAATATTTCCATCCATTTCTATATTCTTTACATTAATATTTACTCCAGTAACATTGCTTATATTTCCATCATAATATATATCCGAGTCTTCACTATTTCCTTTTATTTAATTATTCTAAGTAAAAATAAAAAATCCACGATATTTCTATCGTAGATTTTATGCTTGAGGCGAGGCGTTACTATTAGTACCCTCGCCTATCACTTTTATTAACTCTTAACTACAGTACTCTTTTTTCTATTTTATTTTTTCTATATAGTTGCAATTAACCTCTATATAATCAAGAAAAATCAGAACTGGTAGGATGACTAACAAAGATTTCATTAATGTTTTGGAGTCTTTGATACATTATTTCTTACTGGAACAAATTCTGAAGTTGTATCATTAGGATCAATATATTTATAATCTCCATTTTCATCTTTTCTGAGTCCTAAAGATGCCATTTTCTTTTTACTATTTTTAAGTTTATTACTCATTTCTTCTCACCTCTTATAATATTTATATTTAATATTCAACACTATATTATTCTTAGTGTTACAGTGAAAAATTATAGATAAAAATTAAATATTAATTTAAATTTGTTTTTTATCAATACAGCTAACATATATCATTCCTTGTACAATAAAAAAAACACGAAAATCTAATACTTTAGATTTTCGTGTTTTTCATGGTGGAGGCGAATCACGACCTTTAAAATCCACCAACTTTACAATTTAAACTATAAATAATTAATATCAGTTATTCATAGTTTTCTTCAAATTCATATTTATCTATAAACTCATTATACTCCTCTTCAGTTATAAAAAATTGTGTATCCTCTTCTAAACCATAAATAAAATCATCTATTTTATCCCCAAAATTATTAATCCACTTATAAATTATGTATCTAATCTTGCTTCAAAGGCTTCTGCAAAATCGCTTTGATGACATGGAATGTTAAATATAAATGATTTATTGTAATTTAAATTAACAACTATATACATATTCTTCCTCTAACTAGATAACATAAAATATCTTATGTTATTATTTATATTAATTCCGGGAATAATATACAAATACTTATCTTACCATCATGATAATTAGCATCAATCCTTCCATGCATTTCCTCTGTGAGAATCCTAGCAATAGAAAGACCAAGTCCAGTGGATTTTTTTCCTGTTTCCACTGTATAAAATCTCTTAAATAGTTTGCCTACTTCTATTTTATTTAAATTTGATGCATAGTTTGAAAATATAATTTCTCCATTTATAGATAGCATAATATTTAAATCCCCATCACTATATTTAATAGCATTACTAATTATATTTTCAAAAATACGACTTAACGCCTTTTTATTTAATTTTCTAATAATATCTTTTTCTGGTATATAAATATTAGGAGTTATATTTCTTTCTTTTAATGCAATATAATATACTGAGATAGTTTCTTCCAATACATTATTTAATATCACATCTTCATAGGATGTTTCATTAATTGTAGAAGTAATTATTGAGTAGCGGAAAAGCTCCTCTGTTAGCTCCTTTAAAACATTAGTGCGATTTTCAATTACTTTTATATAACGTTCAACCGTTTCAGACTTTTCTTCGTTCTCCAATAAATCTAAATAGCCATAAATTGCTGTCAATGGCGTTCTTAAATCATGTGAAATATTAGTAATAGATTCTTTTACTTCTAGATTACCTCGGTTATACCGCTGTCTCTCACTTCTAAGTTTTCTCAACTGTATATTTATACTTTCAGCTAGTTCACATAAATATTTATCTCTAGTAGATATATCAATTAACCGATTAGTTTCTGTATTTAATATATGGTCAAATGCTACTTTAATCTCTCTTGCAGACTTTCGTAATAAATACACTTTAATAAGTAACAATATGACCACTATAAAGAGAATTCCAATTACCACATAAGACCATATATTCATTTTACAAACTCCTCTATTTAATATCTTTTCTTGAAAATAAAGTAATACCAATTATACTTGTAACCACTATTACAACAATAGAATATAATACCATTCTTCCATGATTATGAATACTCTGATTTACTATTCTCATTGCCTGACCACTAGGTAATAAATCTAAAATACTTGTATATATTTCCCTCTTAACACCTGATAAATAATACGGATTCTTAACTATTTCTAAGATTGTTTCTGAATTTCTAGATACAGTTTGCTCTATAAACTGTGATTCTGATAATTTGCTAAATATTGATATAGAAACAAAGAAAATACCAAAAGCAATTAAGATACACATTACTGCTGAAGTTGATTTACTTGAAGACACCATAGAAATCATATAAAAGATAGAAACATATGCCAAACTAAGAAAAACCCCATCAATGGCTAATGCAAACATATTTGTTGATGACATTTCTGGAGCTCCAAATAGAGCAATTCCTAGACTAATTCCAACAATATAAGATACAACTACAATTACTATTTGCGCCAGAATACAAGTCATAAGATTGGATAAGTAAATACCACTTCTAGGAACTCCAACAATTAATTTATTACGTATAGTGCCATCACTATATTCCGTTCCTACAAATGAGGGTATAAATATAGCTGTTATAATACCTATTATTATTAAAAAGTTAAAAATAAAAGGATCAAAAGAATATTTCACATCAGCTTGCATCATTTTATAATATTGTATACCATAAATAAAAATAGTAAATAAAGAAACTACTGTTAATGCTCCTATATAAATCTTATCTTTTTTTAGACGAAAAATTCCTGCATGAATTAATCTATTCATTTTTACTACCCCCTATCAAGCTAAGATAATAACTCTCTAAACTCTCATCTCGTTCATTGATAGAAAATACTTCACAACTTTCTTTTTCAAGTGCTAAGACCAATCTCGATACATTAACTTTTTCATATATATCTGCTTTTTTATCAGAATATATGCTATATTCAATCCCTAATTCCCCCAATACACGTGAAAGAATTCTTGTATCAGATACCTCAATACAAGTAGATTTCTTACAAGCATTTTTCAATTCCTTAGCACTAATTTCCTTAATCATATGTCCTTTATCAATAAAACCATAATTTGTTGCAAGACGAGATAATTCGTCTAAAATATGACTTGAAATAACCACAGTAATCTGCCTTTCACGATTTAACTTTAGTATTAATTCTCTCATTTCAATAATCCCCTGTGGATCAAGTCCATTTATTGGTTCATCCAAAACAAGAAAGTCGGGATCTCCAGCTAAAGCTATTGCTATTCCTAATCTTTGACGCATACCTAAAGAAAAGTTCTTAGCCTTCTTTTTTCCTGTACCTTCTAATCCTACTAACTTTAATAGTTCAGATATCCCATTAAAAGTTGGTAGTCCAAGTACTTTATATTGTTCTTTCAAGTTATCTTCTGCGGTCATATCTAGATAAATAGAAGGACTCTCTATTACTGCTCCCATCCTTCTTCGTGATTTTACTATTTCCCTATCTGTACTTTTTACTCCATATAATGTGTAATTACCTGAAGTAGGTTTCTGCAATCCACAAATTAGTCTTATTAAAGTTGTTTTTCCTGCACCATTTTTCCCAACTAATCCATAAATTGCCCCTTTAGGAACATTCATAAAAAGACCATTTAATGCTTTAAAGTTTTTGTAGTTCTTACTTAAATCATTTGTTGTCAAAATATATTCCATAACTGACTCCTCCTTTATCTTGATACTAATATTCTAATTTACAAAAGTTAAGAAATCAGTTAAGAAAATAGTAAAGATTTAGTAAAGATTTTATATCTCCTTCATTTTAAAACCAATCCCCCAAACAGCTTCTATATAGTCTTTACCAGATATATCTCTAAGCTTTCTTCTCAAATTACTTATATGTACCTTCAATGAACTCTCCATACAATCAGGAGTTTCCTCACTAATTAACTGAAGTATGATTGATTTTGTCATTACCTGCATGGGATTCTTCATTAAAAGTTTTAAGATAGCATATTCTGTTTTTGTTAATTTAACAATGTGGCTACACACATAAACAGCATTGCTATCAATATCCAGTGTAATTTCATCAAAAGTTAAAACTCTCCTATCACTATTTGAGTAAATATTTCTAAGTTGAACTATAATTCTTGCTAATAACTCCTTGGTATCAAAAGGTTTTGTAATATAATCCGCTGCACCACTTAATAGCAAATCTACTTTATTGTCCATATCTAACTTTGCACTAATAATAATTACCGGTATTCCTTTAATCTTGGATAAAACTTCTTCCCCATTAAGCCCTGGCAACATTAAATCAAGTAATATAAGGTCAGGAATACTTTTTGATAATACTAACAATGCCTCTGTACCAGAATATGCACGTATTACACCGTATCCCTCTTTAATCAATACTTCTTCAATCATATTTCCTATACTAATATCATCATCAATAATCAGAATAGTTTTCAAGGGAATCACCTCACTCTAACTAATATTTCTATTTATCCTATCGTAAATTAAGTATAATATTTATTTTAAGTTTAAGTTATATATAATTATATATCACATGAATTATTTGGTAAATAATTCACCCTAAAAAACTTCCTCATCTATATAAACTCTATACTAATACTATAATTAATTATTAAATTAGTGGAAATCTAATTTGTTTATGATACACTTCATCATTCTTAATCATAAAATAATAAAAAATCCACGACAAAACTGTCATGGATTTCATGGTGGAGGCGATGGGAATCGAACCCATGTCCGAAAGCCATACCATATAGGCATCTCCGAGTGCAGTCTCTATTTTAAAATTCCCTCCGCAGAACCCCTAGAGACCAGGTTTCTACTTCAGTAGCTTCATAAATTCCGTCCCAAGGTCAAAGCTTTCCATGGTGCGGTTCCCCACTAATCGGCGCCTTATCCTAAGCCGTGGGCTTCAAAGGTAAGACGAGCGGCTATATTAAGCTGCTAACGCGAAATTATCTTCTGCGTTTATCTTTATTCCCATAGTTTTTTAAAGCGGGCCCATGAGTTCCCTCTACTCGCTTCCCATACGTTACGTACCCCCGTCGAAACCAGTACGCCCCCATATTAGGTAGTGGAAATCATTTTGTGATTACCACGTACACTCATTATAAACAATTACCTTGCTTATATCAAGTAAAGTTTTGTATTTTTTTTATAGTGTTACTGGATAAATTCCCTGTTACGAACTTACTGGGAATCTATCTATCTTTAATATTATCTCCACTTTACTACTTTTCAACCATTGAAGTTAATCGCCCAATCTATTTTTCTTAATTTCTTTTTTATTTCTCCTAATGTAAAAAAGCCTGCTAGGCTATCCGCTCAACAGGCTTTCATCTTTATATATTTACTAACTTTCTTGTCCAAATATAGAATTAAAAGCTTCCGTTATCCAATTCCACATCTTTTCAAAGAATCCAGTATCTTCAAGGTATTTCCCTAAAGCAGCCATATCATCTTTAAACTTATCCGCTGCTTTATTTAAAGTATCCTTAACCTTATCATAATCAATATCTAGGTCATTTATGTCAGACATTAAAGTAACAACTCTAGCTTTCATGTCTTCACTAATATTTACATCATATTTATTTGCTACTTCATCAACAACTTCAACAATTTCTTTCTCATTAGCAGGTTTGTTCTTAATAACATCTGTTTTAATTTCATTAATAATAGCCGTAGCCTCAGTTTGTCCAATTTCATCTGCTAATCCTAAAGATACATCAATTTCCTCTTGTGCCGCTTGTTTATTATCCAGTGATAACTCTCCACCCATAATCTGTTCTGCCCCTGCTAAAATCCCAGCAAGTGCTGATTCACCAGTTACTGCAAATGGTGCTGATGCAACAACCTCAGCATTTAATATTCCTGAAGTAATTAAAGCATTGGCAAGCATATCGTCTGTTACTAAAGTTAAGTTGTTAGATTTAACATTAACTCCATTTTCCTTTGCAACTAACTTAACATAAGCACTAGAATACCAACCGCCAGTAAAATTACTGAAATCATTGGGATCAAGTCCAAGCTGTTTTATAGCTACATTATTATCTACGTATACAGCCTCAATACTATCCGATACTTCAAAGTACTTCCTAAGCTGAGCTTCTTGAGCATCAGATAAATCTGAACCAAATGCTAAAATTTCACCTGTAGGGTATTCCCCTCCAACTGCTGCAAATGCATTTATAGGCGTTGCTAAACACAGTATAGTGCTTAAACTAAGTGCAATCTTTTTTAAATATTTCTTTATCATCTTTAAATCTCCTCATCTTCAAAACTTAATTTCACAATACATATACGTATTAATTATATATTAAGTCTTTAAAAAAATTCCCTTTTCCCTTAAAATTTAAGAAAATCGTAAGAGAAACTCTAAATCTTTACCCTAAAGGGCACGCATGATTTAGTAAGTTGAACTTACTCAGTAGAGCACTCATTCGAATACATATGAGAATGAGTTTTAAAACTAAAGCACCGACATATATTTATATTAATTCTGTCAGTGCCACGAATTATCTCATTCTTTCTTTCATTTGTCTATCTATATCTCTTTTAGCTGCCTTTTCTAGCATAACGTCTCTCTTATCGTAATCCTTCTTACCTCTACAAACTCCAAGGTTTACCTTAACCTTACCATCCTTAAGATATATACTTAAAGGAATTAAAGTATATCCATTTTGAGAAGTGTAGCCTGCAAGTTTCTCGATTTCACCCTTATGCAGAAGTAACTTTCTCTCTCTTAGTGAATCCCTGTTAAAAATATTGCCTTGCTCATAAGGGCTAATGTGCATATTCTTTATGAATATCTCACCATTAACAACGTCAGCATAGCTATCTCTAAGATTAGCCTTTCCACCTCTTATAGACTTAACCTCAGTTCCAACTAACACTATTCCAGCTTCCATAGCTTCCTCTATAAAATAATCATGTCTAGCTTTTCTATTCTCTACCAATGTCTTATTACCTAATTTCTTAGCCATAATTTCACCTACTTTTTTTCTTATACTTAACTTATTATATCATATATTAATTTTGTACATAAATCTTTTTTCAATTCATAATAAAAAACTATCCCAGTAGCTCAGCATGCTCCTAGGATAGTAGGATGGATAGTCTTTAATCTATATTAATTTTACTTGCTTACATATCAACCTTTGTTCCATAATAAGTGCATTCAAATAGCTTAGCCATTGTTGCATCATCTATTTCCCTTGGGTTTGAACCTGTGCATGCGTCCAATACTGCATTATGAGCAATGAACTCTAAATTAGCTTTAAAATCTTCCTCTTCAACTCCATATTCTTTCATAGAATGAGGAATATTAAGAGCTGTATTTAAATCATTAATCATATTGATCAATGAGTCTGTTAACTCTGAATCTGTATTTCCATCTAATTTTAACATTCTTGCTATATATCCATATCTATCTTCACATTCAGTTCTGTTGTACTGCATTACATATGGTAAGAATATTGCATTAGCACATCCATGAGGAATGTGGAATACTGCCCCTGTCTTATGAGCCATTGAATGAACTATTCCAAGTAGTGCATTTGAGAATGCCATTCCTGCTAAACATTGAGCTTCATGCATTAAGCTTCTTGCTTCCTCACAGCCATTATAAGAATTAACTAAATTATCTCTTACCATTTCTATAGCCTTTAATGCTAATGGGTCTGAGAAGTTTGAATGTAAAGATGCTGTATATGCCTCAATTGCATGAGTTAGAGCATCCATTCCAGTATGTGCAGTTAAAGTCTTTGGCATAGTTTGAGCAAGGTCTGGGTCTACAATTGCAATGTCTGGAGTTATATTAAAATCAGCTATTGGATATTTAATTCTAGCTTTATAGTCTGTAATAACTGAAAAAGCTGTAACTTCTGTTGCTGTTCCACTAGTTGATGGTATAGCTATAAATTTAGCCTTTTGTCTTAATTCTGGTAGTCCAAATGGTATAACAGCTTGCTCAAAAGTAAACTCTGGATATTCGTAGAAAATCCACATAGCCTTTGCTGCATCGATTGGTGATCCACCGCCCATTGAAATTATCCAATCAGGTTTGAAGTTTCTCATTGCTTCTGCACCCTTCATTACCGTTTCAACTGATGGATCTGGCTCAACACCTTCAAATAACTGCACTTCTAGTCCAGCTTCTCTTAAATATTCTTCAACCTTTTGTAGAAATCCAAATCTTTTCATTGAACCTCCACCAACAACTACAAAAGCCCTTTTCCCCTTTAAAGTCTTCAGTACCTCTAGTGATCCTTTTCCATGATAAATATCTCTTGGTAATGTAAAACGTGACATAAAACAGTCCTCCTCCACTTTTAACCCTATTAAAAACCACAATTTATCGTTATTTATTTAACAACTGTAATTATATTATAGCACCTTTAAATGAAATTTCCATAGTTTTGTGAAAATTTTATCTATAAATTTCATATTTAACAAGTTCTTAACTCTTTATTCCTTTTTTAGAAATATTCATTCAACTCTACTTATATAGTCATTTATATGTTAACACAAAAATAATACTCCTTTTATAAATCTCATGTTATTTTTTTATTTCATGATTTTTATGTGTTTTTTTAACAATAATTCAAATAAACAAAACTATCTGAATCAATAGATAGTTTTGTTTATAATCCATATTACATAATTAATTCATTTATATCCACAGTTATCTCTTCTTCTTCTTGGTCCACATTCTCATCATCATTTACAATCTCAAAGTAAACTTCATGAGCATCTATGTCAACCTTAGAACATTTCACTCTAAGCTCGTCTCCAAGTCTGTAGATTTTCTTAGTTCTTTCACCAATTAAGCAAAGATGTCTTTCATCATAGTTGTAGTAGTCATCGTGAAGTTCGCTGATATGAATTAAACCTTCAATAGTATTAGGTAATTCAACGAACATACCAAAATTAGTTACTGAAGAAATTATTCCTTCAAATTCCTGTCCGACTCTTTCCATCATGTATTCAGCTTTCTTTAAATCATCAACTTCTCTTTCAGCTTCTACAGCCATTCTTTCAGTATCAGATGATTGTTTTGAAGCATCTACAACGAAAGTACGAAGCTTCTTCTCTCTCTTAGCATTTAAACCACCTTCGGCTAAAATTTCCTTAATAATTCTATGAATAACTAAGTCTGGATATCTTCTTATTGGAGAAGTAAAGTGACTATAGTATTTAGCTGCAAGACCAAAGTGCCCAACACAAGTTTGAGAATACTTAGCCTTCATCATGCTTCTTAAAAGTAAAGTACTCACTACAGTTTCTTCTTTTTTACCTTTAACTTGCTCTAATATCTTTTGTAAATCTTTTGGATGAATCTCATCCTCTTTAAGTCTTACAGGATATCCAAGGTTATATGCAAACTCACTAAAGTGAATTAACTTCTCCATATCAGGGTCCTCGTGGATTCTATAAACAAATGGCGCATTCATCCAGAAGAAGTGCTCTGCCACAGTTTCATTACAAACAAGCATGAACTCTTCTATGATTGTGTTAGCAATAGCTCTTTCTCTAAGAACTATGTCAGCTGGCTTACCATTTTCATCTAAAATAATCTTACACTCTGCAAAATCAAAGTCTATAGCTCCCCTGTTCATTCTCTTTTTATTTAAAATTTTGAATAACTCTCCCATGTTTTTGAAGTCTTCATAAAGATATTTATACTTCTCAATAACTTCTGGGTCTTCATCACGAAGAATCTTTGTAACATCTGTGTAAGTCATTCTTTCATTAGTTTTGATTACACTTTCAAATATATCATGATTAACTACCTTACCGTTGGTTGGGTCAATCTCCATAAAGCAGCTTAGCGCAAGTCTATCTACTCTAGGATTTAAACTACACATACCATTAGATAGTTTTCTAGGAAGCATTGGTATAACTCTATCTATTAGATATACTGAAGTTCCTCTTTTGTAGGCTTCTTTATCTAATGGATTTCCTTCTTTAACATAATGAGATACGTCCGCTATGTGAACTCCTAGTTTGTAGTTTCCATTCTTTAAAATTTCTACAGAAACAGCATCGTCTAAATCTTTAGCATCTTCACCGTCTATAGTAACCATAGTTACATCTCTTAAATCTCTTCTTCTAGCGATTTCATTTGCTGGAATCTCCTCTGAAATCTTAGCAGCAAAGTCTTCAACATCTCTTGGGAATTCTTCAGGTAGATTATGTTTCTTGATGATAGTCAGGATATCTATTCCTCTATCCCCTTTTTCACCAAGGATTTCTACTACTCTTCCTTCTGGATTTCTTCTCTTTTCTGGCCAGCTAGTGATTTCAACCACAACTATTTGTCCTGACTGAGCTCCATTTCTATTTCCTTTAGAAACAAAAACATCTTGAGCTATTTTTCTATCATCAGGCACAACAAATCCGAAGCTTTTATTGTCTTCATATATTCCAACCAGCTTCTTATTTTTTCTCTCTACAATACGAATGATTTCTCCTTCGCACTTTTTCCCCTTGTTCTCATCTGTAAGGATTTTTACAAGAACCACGTCATTATTCATTGCACTGTTTACATTGCTTGCAGGAATAAAGATATCTGGTCTATCTTCCTCTACAATAACGAATCCAAAGCCCTTTGCATTTGCAGCAAATACCCCTTTCATAATACCCATTTTTTCAGGTATTCCATAAAGCTCAGCTCTGTTCTTTATTATTAGACCTTCCTTTTCCATGTCATCTAATATCTTTTGAAAGTCCTTAGACTCTTTTTTATTTATTCCAAATATCTTGGATAATTCCTTAAAGCTCATTGGCTTATAAGCCTGTTCTTTCATAAAGCTTATTAGAACTTCTCTTATTTTCATAATTCACAACCTTTCAAAGCTCCTTAGCCTTTGCTAAGAGCTCATTTATATAATACTATCTTCTACACTAGTATCTCTCTATTTCTTTATATTTCCACAACATTTTTATTATATACCATATACGTAAAGTTTATAAGTTAATTTCCATTAATTTTCTATCTATATAATTATATAGCTTAATCCACAAATTATATTCATATTATTTTAGGAAACTCATTCTCATATTCATTCCAATGAGTGCTCTACTGAGTAAGTTCAAAAGCCTAAATCACGCGTGTTCTTTAGGGTAAAGATTTAGATTCTTACTTAAAAGAAAAAAACTCTTTGGACAATCCAAAGAGTTTCTTCTCACCACAGCGTTGTGTAGCAAATCTTACATAAACCAAAGTATAACCCTTGGGGAAGGTTACACCTTATAAATAAAAAGGGGTTATTTATTAATCTCTATCTACAATCTTATTATATGACTTGTAGCCTTACCCTTCAAGTTAACTTATAGTAAAGTTTTTGAACCAATTATTAATAATTGTTAATATAATATAACATAGGGTATTTTTATAATATTTTATCATATTTTATCGTATTTTTACCTTATAAGTTCTTTAATATTTCGATTTCTTCCTCAGTAAGTTCTCTATATTCTCCCTCTTCAAGGTTTTCATCTAATTCCATAGGACCAAATTTAACCCTTCTTAGGTATACTACAGATTTCTCTAAAGCTTCAAACATTCTCTTAACTTGATGGAATTTACCTTCCTGAATAGTTACTAGAACCTCTGAGCCGTCTTCTGTAGAACTTAAGATTTCTAACTCTCCTGGCATACACTTGTAGCCATCATCAATTGTAATTCCTCTTCTGAAAGCTTCAGCATCCTTCTCATCAACAGGCTTATTAATCTCTGCATAGTAAACCTTATTAACGTGATTTTTGGGAGCTATCAATTTATGATTTAACTCTCCATCATTAGTCAATAATAAAAATCCTACAGTATCCTTATCAAGTCTTCCCACAGGGAATGGTTCAAAAACCTGATACTCTGGATCAAGTAAATCTATTACTGTTTCATCATGATTATCAAAGGTTGCGCTAACAACTCCTGCTGGCTTATTTAAAAGTAGATAAATGAACTCTCTGTATTTAACTACCTCTCCATTTATCTCGATAACAGCAGTATCTGGATCTACCTTAAGGGCACTGTCCTTCACTACTTCTCCATCTACAACTACTAGGCCTTTTTTACAGCTAGCTTTAACTTCCTTACGGCTTCCATAGCCCATATTTCCTAATATCTTATCTAAACGTTCCATAATTTCACCTCATAACTTTATAAGTTATATATTACCCATTATTTGAGGTAAATACAACCCCTGGCAATGGAAACTTCCCACTGCCAGGGGTTCTTGTAACAGTTATTTGCACTCTATTTCTATCATTGCATAGTCGTCATAAGCCACATTGCTATAGCTACTCTTACATAGTGCTAAAATCTTATAATAACCTCTGTAGAAAGCCATAAAAGTGTAATAATCCTTCTTGCTATATTTCTGTATTACTTTCCACTCACCTTGCTCCATTAGATAAAATTCAAAGAGATTATCTTTTCCTCCATCACACTCTACCCTAAAATTCACTTCTTTATTTAACTTTATTTCTTTTCCATCTAAAACTATTTTAGCATTAGTAATAGGTGCGCCCTCCATAACTCTAAATGTAATTTCCCTTTTGCAGTCATGGTCATTGGTACTAAATGCGTTCTTACAATAAATCTTTATAGTATAAGCACCTGGGCATCGTGGAATTAACTTAAACCTCTTGTTTGATGAGTATTCCGCAACCTCAACCAGTCTATTGTTAATCTCAACATTATATTTAGCTAAAGTATCCTTTGTATTTTCAGAAATAACCTCTAACTCTATTTCTTCACCAACAACGTACATATACTTCTTCTCAGTAAGTATATAGTCTATCTTAGCTGGTATAAATTCCTTACAGTCGATATAAACCATAGAATGAACATCATAGGTCCTCTTTGATTTTGGATGCTTCACCCTAACTTCTATCTCATGCTTTCCAATTTTTGTTGGTGTAAATGCCATATTACTAGCTTCGTCATATTCTATACGCTCTACTTCCTGACCTTCCCTTTTTACAATATACTCATAAAGAAGATTTTGACCACCCGTAGCGTTAACCTTCACATTTAAAGGTTCATTTATAAGAGCTTGCTTATTAGCACTTAGTTCAATTTCCTTAATAAATACATTCTGTGTAAAATCCTTATCAACAGTAAACTCCAAAGTTGCCTTTTCTTCATATTCATCCATATAGCTCTTATCTTTTATAAGAACCATAACCTTATAAATTCCACTGGCCTCAGGAAGCCACTTATAGCTATTATTATCTGAAAAACTAGAGCTCTCATTTAAATTTCCATCGATGATAAACTTATAAAGTATGTTATCTCCACCAGAACAAATTGCCTTAAACTCTATAGGAGTATTCTCAATTTGAGGAGAGCTTAAATCTGATGTAAAATTTAGAACCTTTATTGGCTTATACCTCATTACTTCATAGTGAAGAATAGCTCTATCATCATATTTTTTATGAGAATACATATCCTTTATCATACATAACAACTTGTACTTACCTGGTATTATTTCAATAAAGTTTACTAATCTTTTGCTAGAAAACTCTTGAATCACGTGCATATTCCCACGTTCATCAATTTTTACAAACTTATATAATAATACTCTGCTCTCATCATAAGTAGCATCGGTTTCAAAGGTTAGCTCCTTGCCAACTATCAAATCCTCAGTTAAGCACTTTAGCTCATTAAGTCTAATTGGCTTCATTGATAGAACTCTAAAAGACATATTTCCAAAATCATCAAATTGATTCTCTGAACTTTCATCTTTACATTCCACCAACAGCTCTAAATTACCCTCAATATTTGGTACAAAGCTTAATATAGTGTCTAAAGAATAATCCTTTATAAGTTTCCAGTTCCCATCTTCCTTCAGCCAATATTTGCATAGAACAGGAAGTCTGTTAGGTACAACTGTAACCTCAAGTTTTTCACCTAATCTTATCTCACTGCTGCTAAGAATGATATCTTTAATCAGTTTCTCACCAACCGTGCCAATGATAAACTCTACTCTTGAAGTAAAATCATGAGATTTTTTACTTTGTGGCATTTTAGATTGAACCATTATCATATATTTTCCATCCTGCTCTGGTTTCCAAAAGGCAAAGTTATCTTCATGAAAATCCCTTATAGTTTCCCAACTACCGCCATCGCACTTAATTAAAAACTTATATAGTAACCCCTCGGACATCTTATTTTCTATATTAATTTTTATTTCACTACCCTTATCTTGAGGACTTGGTAAGCTTGTACCAATAATCATTTCATTCATATGTATTCCCCCTAATATAAGTATCTTGCTACACTTTTCTTCATATCATTGTAATATTCTATCATTAATGTAATTATATTATACTACAATGCCATAATATGTAACAACCATCACTTCTAGTTATTACCAATAATTCATTAGACAAAATACAATAAAAAAACTCACCTGTATACTAGTTTTCTACAAGTGAGTTTATAAACAACGTTTTTTAGATAAATGTCCTATTATTTTTCCTGTTCATTGATTTCAGAATCTCTCAAGCTTTTTTCTACAAGTCTTATGAGATTATCTCTAAGACTTGTATTATCTTCTTCACTACGCTTTTTATGTTTTCCAGTCTTTCCTCCACTACGGCGCACCTTGGCACTTATATGTCTTTCAAATAATAACTTATCTATATTATTCTCAGAAAATATATAGCCCCTTGGACTTATAGCATAGGATTTCTTTCCTAGAACCATTGCGGCCACTCCATAATCTTGAGTTACCACAATGTCACCTTTTTTAGCTTCATTAGCAACTCTCATATCCACAGCTTGAAATCCACTATCCATAACAATAACTTCTCCATAGGCTGAAGTTATTACGTGGTGAATGTCACAGAAAATCTTTAATGGAACACTGTAAGACTTTGCAACTGCTTCAATTATATCTCTACCTGCACAACCATCTCCGTCAACTATAATAGCCATTCTATTACCTTCCTAATCTGTTTAGTAGTGATTTTTGTAATTCCTCATATCCTGGCTTTCCAAGTAATGCAAACATATTTTTCTTATATGCTTCTACACCTTCTTGGTCAAAAGGATTAATTCCAAGTAAATATCCTCCAATAGCACAAGACTTTTCAAAGAAGTATATTAACTCTCCAACTGCCGCTGGGCTTAATTCACTCATATTAATTTGGATGTTAGGAACTCCCCCTTCAACATGAGCAAGTGCAGTTCCCTCCATAGCCTTTTTATTAACAAAATCAATTGTTTTTCCTGCCACGAAGTTAAGTCCATCTACATTCATAGTATCTTCTTTTATCGTCATTTCTATAGATGGATTTTCAACATTTATTACTGTTTCAAAGATATTTCTCATTCCATCTTGAATATATTGTCCCATAGAGTGTAAGTCTGTAGAGAAATTCACTGATGCTGGGAATATTCCCTTACCATCCTTACCATGACTCTCTCCAAATAATTGCTTAAACCACTCTCCCATGTACTGAAGACAAGGCTCATAATTAACTAAAATCTCTGTAGTTTTACCCATTTCATATAAAAGATGTCTAGCAACAGCATATTGGTAGCAGATGTTGTTATTTACATCCTCTAAGCCATAAACACTTCTTCCATTAGCAGCCCCAGCCATCATTTCATCAATATCTATCCCAGCTACAGCAATTGGAAGTAATCCAACTGGTGTTAAAACAGAGAATCTTCCTCCAACATCATCTGGAATTACGAAAGTCTCGTAACCTTCTTCAGTTGCAAGGTTTTTAAGAGCTCCTCTAGCTTTATCTGTAGTAACAAAAATTCTATTTTTAGCTTCTTCTTTACCATACTTAGCTTCAACTAAATCTTTAAATACCCTAAATGCTATAGCTGGCTCTGTAGTAGTCCCTGATTTAGAAATTACATTTACAGCAAAATCTCTATCTCCTATTACCTTTAAAAGCTGTGTAAGATATGTGGAACTTATATTGTTTCCTGCAAAATATATTTCTGGAGTTGTTCTTTCTTTATCAGATAAATTGTTGTAGAAAGTACCTGTTAAAGCTTCGATAACAGCTCTAGCTCCTAAATAAGATCCTCCAATTCCAACAACTATAAGAACCTTAGAGTTTTCTTGAATCTTTTTAGCTGCTAACTTAACTCTTGAAACCTCATCCTTATCATGTTCAACAGGTAAATCAAGCCACCCTAAAAAGTCATTTCCTGCACCACTTTTATCATGTAAAACCTTATGTGCTGCCTCTACCATAGGTTCAAAATTATTAATTTGTGAATCACTTACGAAACCCTCAAGGTTTCTGATATTTAAGCTTAAAGCTTGTGTCATACTAACCCCTCCTAAATAACCATTCTATATAAAATTTATATCGTCATAAATAAGAATCCAATGTAAAATACATATACTCCTAGCAACATTGCACCATTTTTCTTGGTATATTTTCCATAGGTGGTAATTGGTAATATAACTAGAAGCATCATTAATAATGCCACTGGTATGTCCAAAAGTATAGTTTGATGGAAGTTGATAAATCTTCTTCCAAAAATCTCAATATTTCTAGATGTTAAAACTAATCCATCCTTAGAAATTATACCACAAGTTGAAACTATCATAACAATATTCAGTATATTAGCTCCAATAATGTTTCCAACACCAACTCCACCTTGCTTTTTAGAAATTGAAGTTAACGCAGTAACAAGTTCCGGTAATGATGTTCCAAGGGCTACTACAGTTAAGCTAATAATCGTTTCTGGTACTTGAAAATACTTAGCTATAATTTGTATATTTGTAACTAATAAATTAGCTCCAATTATAATTAATATTGTCCCCACAATGAACATCATAGTATTTCTTGTGACTTCCTTCTTTGCTGGTTTAACCTTAACACTTTCATCAGCCATAGTTGCTGCGGCTTCACCAGTTATCTCCATCGATTTTTGAGCTTCCTTTTTATTTTGATGAACATAGTAAATAAGTACAACCACTAATACTAATCCTTCAATCCTATTTATAGTACCATTAGTAGCAAATAATAACAGTAGTACTGTGGACATTATCATCAAAGAAGCCTTTGACATAAAGCTTTTCTTTTCAACCTTTATTGGCATTATCATCATAGAAATAGCCAATATAAGTCCAGTATTACATATTATCGAACCTATGGCATTTCCAATGGCAATATCAGGCGAACCATTTACCGTAGCTATAGTTGAAACAAAGAATTCTGGTAATGTTGTTACCAAACTTACAATTGTTGCCCCAATGATTATATCAGGAATCCCCGTAACCTTAGCTATCCATATGGCTGCATCTACAAACAAATCTCCACCTTTTATTATGACTGCAGCACCTAAAATGAATAATACTATCGGTAAAAATATTTCCATAATACTCCCCCATTCTCTACTGTAGTATACAATATTCTGTAAATTCTTTCAAATAAAACTTATTGTTTTATATTTTCACCATAAATATCCTTTTACAATAAAACTACTATAATTAAACTTCATTCATGTAAATCTTATCCCATTTATAAAATATATTTAAGGATTCATCCAAACCCTCAACACACATTACAGGTGATGAATCATCCTCATTTGTATAGGAATAACTTTTTTCATTTCCTAAAACAATATTAATTATGGTCTTATCATATAAATTTATATTTATGCCCTTAATTACAGGATTATTCACCACTCCATAAATTACAGTACATCCAGGCATATCATCCTTTTTAAACTCCACCTCATGCAATGTAAAAGGTTCAGAGCTATTAACAGGTGCAATATCCTTAAAGAGAATCTTATCCTCCTGCGATATTTGACAAATCCCCTCACAAGCACCCGCCCCCTGACCATACATAAAAGTTACAATAGTACTATTTTCAAAAGTATTAACTGAAAATATCTCGATATTTTGTCCTAATATGTCTAATTCCTGGGAAATAACAGCCTCCAGCCTATCTGTAATTCGTCCCTCAAAGCCATCACTTTCCATATTTCCAACAGTATCTACATCTTGATTATATTCCGTTCTAATATCGGCTGTAGAAATATATCCCTTACGAACTTCCTCATGAGTAACAGTAATCCAAATAATTAAACTTAGACCTATCGCCAAAAGAACTAGGTCAATTTTTGATTCTAAAGCTAAGCCTTTTCTTTTGTTTTCCATATTCGCTCCTCCTTTTAAATTGAGAATTTAGAATGAAACTCCTTCTCACATGCGTTCGAATGAGTGCTCTACTGAGTAAGTTCAAAAGCCTAAATCACAGATTTAGTTTTTCACTTAACTTCGAAGAGCTAAATCAGAGATTTAGATTCTCACTTATATTCGGCTGCGTACCATTCATATTCTGCGCCATAATATTCATCAATCTTCTTTGGCTCATGGAGTCTAAAGACTATATATTGTGTCCAGTTCATTCCCGGTTCTACTGATAGTGATAATATTAGAAATGTCGCTCCAAAGGAACCACTAACGGTGAAAATCACTTCATTCCTCGCTTCTGCTGGCAAATCTTCACCTAGGCTTTTAGCCCTAGAAATTGTTGCTCCGGTACTGTTAGCTATATTTACAATTCCATAAGAAGACTGTCCTCCCCGTGCATATTTTATTGTAGATACCCTATCTTCACCTAATTGAAATTCTGTATAAAGATACACCTTGGAGAAGGCTAATCCTGATTCAAAGGACCACTCGCCCTCTCTAGAACCTAAATTCTCATAAGCAAAGGTGGTTCCCCTATCCATAATCGTTTCCTCATATCCTAACTTTATTGGCTTGTATAGGTCATTTTTCTTATATTCGTCCTTCACATGCCCTATATTATTTGCAGCTTTTTCACTTTTACTCTTTAAATGCTTTTGTTCCTGTCTTTCAATAAGGGACTTTTTCTCATTTTCTTTAACCTTAGTGTCATAAGTCACCTTTGTTCCATCTGGATATATAATTTCATAGGAGGTTTTATCTGAAAAAGTACTTATAATCCTATTTGTGTATTCACTTCCATTAATAATGTTATCTAATGATTTTAAAGCCTTCTTTAAGGCTACTTTGTCGCCCTCTAAAATTCTCTCTCTATAGTACGCCTTATTATTTATAAAATCTCTATCTGATATATCCTCTATATCCTTCTCTAATTTAACTTCTATATTCTCCTGCTCCAATAACGTTACAATCTTATCAAGTTTTATATAGTACTCTGCATCTTTTAATGACAAACCTTCATCTACCAATTCTTTAATTTTTTCTTTACTTATCTTCATGAACTTCACCTGTTGGCAAATTTCCTGTATTCTCTTATCTTCGTCCACCTTAACAGCTCTTCCTTGTGAGAATGCCGTTAATGAAATATTGCATATGAAAGAAATCATTATTATAGTTAAAACTATCTTTTGGAACCTTCTCACAGAAACACTCCCCACTTTTCAACTTTTATATTTATTATCCCTATAAATAATTATTTACATTTTCAAACCAAAGCTACACTTAGTTAAATCGAGTAAAAAATACATAACTCTAGGCATATATACCTAGAGCCATGAGATTAATTTAGTTTATTATTTCGCTACTCTTAAGCTTTTGGATTATTTAACCTCAAAGAAAAACCTAAAATTATACAAGCTACCCCTATCACTGCAAGTAAATTAAAATAACTTTCATCACCTGTCTGTGGTAATTCTACTACAGGTGGTATAGGTTTTCCCTGACCATACTCCGTTTTAAATAACATTACTACATCTTGAATTGATTGTTCAAAATAATATTCTTTTCCTTCATATATCATTTCACTAGGTGCAGCTATTTTACTATTTTCATATATATTTTTAATAGCACTTATCACCTTAGGATTACTGCCAGTAAACTTATTAACATCATACCCCTCTATAACACTCCAAATCACCATTTGAGTGGAAAAGTACGCATCATCGTCTGAATCCAAATTTAACTCTTTTGCTGATTTATTGGGATATCCTGAAATCAATACATTTTTAATTTCCTCACTACAGTTACCTTTTAATTTGAAATTCTCCCCACTTGGATATTCTTTATTTATTTCTAAGCAATATCCTAGACCCTCCTTAGATTCAACTTTATATGCACTTAATGTGTAACCCTCATAATACACCTCACCTAACCTGATATTATTAGTACGAATAGTTATTTCTGTAGGTATATTATCGATTGCATATACTATAAAATTACTAAATAAAAATCCAAACATAATAAAAATAAAAACATTGATAATTCTTCTTGTTTTTTTCATATACATACACTCCTACTATATTTATTAAGTCTAGTTTACACATATAAATTTTGCATTATTCATATAGAACTAAATCAAAATAAGCATAAAAAAATATCCCCAGCTAATTTCTTAGCTGGGGATAAATTGGGTGTGATTCTATTTAAACATATATAATGTATAAACCTATTTTATGAAGGCTAAATAACTGTGAGGATAGCAATCTCCTCTATGGTTGTTTAGCTGATTTTAACTGTTATAACTTATTCAAACTCTATAGTTGCTGGTGGTTTTCCTGTGCAATCATAGAATACACGGTTAACTCCATTAACTTCATTAATTATTCTAGTTGTTACTTTTCCAAGTACTTCCCATGGAAGATCTGCGGATTCAGCTGTCATGAAATCACTTGTTGTTACTGCTCTAAGTGCAATAGCATAATCGTAAGTTCTTTCGTCTCCCATAACTCCTACTGAACGCATATTAGTTAACGCTGCAAAGTATTGACCAATTTCTTTATCAATTCCTGCTTTAACGATTTCTTCTCTATATATAAAATCTGCATCTTGAACTATTCTAACTTTTTCAGCTGTTACGTCTCCGATTATACGGATACCAAGACCTGGTCCTGGGAACGGCTGTCTGTATACTAGATGCTCTGGTATATTAAGCTCAAGTCCTGCTTTTCTAACCTCATCTTTGAATAATAATCTAAGTGGTTCTATTATCTCTTTAAAATCAACACATTCTGGAAGTCCTCCAACGTTGTGGTGTGACTTTATAACTGCTGAATCTCCAAGTCCACTTTCAATTATATCTGGATAAATTGTTCCTTGTACAAGGAAATCAACTTTTCCAATCTTTTTAGCTTCTTCTTCAAATACTCTTATGAATTCTTCACCAATGATTTTTCTCTTAGTTTCTGGATCTTCTACTCCAGCTAACTTTTCATAAAATCTTTCTTGTGCATTAACTCTAATAAAGTTTAAGTCATATTGACCTTCTGGTCCAAATATTGCTTCAACCTCATCACCTTCATTTTTTCTAAGTAAGCCATGATCAACAAATACACATGTTAATTGACTTCCTATAGCCTTAGATAAAAGTACTGCAGCTACAGATGAATCAACTCCACCTGATAATGCGCATAGAGCTTTACCACTTCCAACTTTTTCACGGATTTCTTCAATTGATTTTTGAACGAAAGAATCCATTTTCCAATCACCTGTACATTTACAAATGTTATATACAAAGTTAGATAACATTTTAGTACCTTCTTGTGTATGCATAACTTCTGGATGGTATTGAACCGCATAAAGATTCTTTTCTTCACATTCCATTGCTGCAACTGGACAAACTGGAGTGTGACCTATTATTTTAAAATATTCTGGTGTTTTTTCTATATAATCAGTATGACTCATCCAACAGATTGTTGATAGTGAAACCCCTTCGAAAAGCTTAGATTCAACCTCTACATTAACCTCTGTCTTACCATATTCACTTACAGGTGCAGTAGCAACTTTACCTCCAAGCATGTGAGCCATAAGTTGTGATCCATAACATATTCCTAAAACAGGTATTCCTAATTCAAATATAGCTTTATCACATAAAGGAGAATCTTCACCATAAACACTGTTTGGTCCACCAGTGAAAATGATTCCCTTTGGATTCATTGCTTTTATTTCATCGACACTTATTTTGTAAGAATGAACTTCACAATATACATTGCATTCTCTAACTCTTCTTGCTATTAATTGATTGTATTGTCCACCGAAGTCAACAACTAACACTAATTCTCTTTTCATAAATAAGTTCTCCTTTATTGACCCACGCTGTAGTTTGGAGCCTCTTTTGTTATTGATATATCATGTGGATGAGATTCTCTGAACCCAGCAGATGTTTGAATTACAAATGTTGCTGTCTCATATAAATCATTAAGTGTTGGTGCTCCTAAGTATCCCATTCCTGAACGAATACCACCAACTAATTGATATATTGTATCTATAACTGTACCTTTGAATGGAATTCTTCCTTCAACACCTTCCGGTACAAGTTTCTTACCTTCTTCTTGGAAGTATCTATCTTTACTTCCTGCTGCCATAGCTCCTAGAGAACCCATTCCTCTATAAACTTTGTAGCTTCTTCCTTGATACATTTCGATTTGTCCTGGTGCTTCTTCACATCCAGCAAACATTGAACCCATCATACAAATCTTAGCTCCTGCCGCTAAAGCTTTTACGATGTCTCCAGAATACTTTAATCCTCCATCAGCTATAACTGGTACTCCATAAGGCTCTGCAGCATCTACGCAGTCCATAACCGCTGTTAACTGAGGAACTCCAACTCCTGCAACTACTCTTGTAGTACAGATTGATCCAGGTCCTATACCAACTTTTACACAATCAGCTCCAGCTTCGATTAATTCTACTGTAGCTGCTGCTGTAGCAACGTTTCCTGCGATAACTTGAAGTTCTGGATATTTAGCTTTAACAGACTTAACAGCATCAATAACTCCCTTTGAATGACCGTGAGCAGTATCTATTGTAATAACGTCAACTCCAGCATTATAAAGAGCATCAACTCTATCCATCATATCTGCAGTAACTCCAACAGCCGCTCCACAACGAAGTCTTCCTCTAGAATCCTTTGCTGCATTAGGGAATTTTATAGTCTTTTGAATATCTTTTATTGTTATTAACCCTTTTAGGTTAAAATCTTTATCTACTAATGGTAATTTCTCTATTTTGTGCTTAGCAAGAATTGCTTTAGCTTCCTCTATGCTAGTACCTTCAAATGCAGTTACTAAGTTTTCACTTGTCATAACTTCACTTACTTTTTTAGAATAATCAATTTCAAAAGCTATATCTCTGTTAGTTACGATACCAACAAGTCTTCCATCCTCAGTTACAGGAACTCCTGATATTCTGTATCTAGACATAATTGCTAGAGCATCCTTTATAAGATTATCTTTTCCTATTGAGAAAGGATTTACAATTACTCCATTTTCTTGTCTCTTAACTGTGTCAACTTCGTTAGCTTGAGCTTCGATAGACATATTCTTGTGAATGATTCCGATTCCACCTTCTCTAGCCATCGCTATTGCCATCTTGCTCTCTGTTACTGTGTCCATACCTGCACTCATAAGTGGTAGGTTAAGCTCTATTGTCTTAGTTAAGTTAGTTTTAAAATTAACATCCTTTGGTAAAACCTCTGATTTATTTGGAACTAGTAATACGTCATCGAATGTGTAAGCTTGCTTTATTATCTTTGCCATAATTAAAAATCCTTCCCTTCTTCTAAACTTTGTGCCAATTTCTCATATACATATATATTAGTTATCTCTTAAAACAAGAAAAACATGCCACTCACTTCACAGTTGCACTCAAAATTTCAGCTTTCTGAAATATATTGTCCAAAACTATAAAGTAAAAGTAGCATGTCCATAAATTTTATATAAACATGTTCTCTTACTCATAGTCAGAAATTCTTGGTTCCTGGTAGATACTCCTTGCCATATTCAAGGTATATATGAGTTAATCACTATTAAATTCTCGATTTATTATACCTATTTTATTTAAAATATGGTGTTTTGTCAAGGACTATTTAAGTGTATTTTTTGAAATTTATCAAATATTACTAACTTTTCAAACGATTTCTGAATAAATATTTATATATTGTTTATATAAATGCTTTTCAGTGTAATTTTATACATTAATTTTAAGAATTTATGAATAAATATTAGTTTTATAAATTTTTGTTTATTTTATGAAGAAAAGCTTATTGCTAGAGATCTAGCAATAAGCTCTCTGTTTAGTTGGTTAGAATAGATTTGGAAGTGATACTTGTTCTGTTTGTAAATTTAATATTTTTTTACTCTTAGAACTAATTATTTCTGCGTTTAACTTCATTCTTTTATTATTTATAGGTGTGTATTCATATATAATCAAACACTTACTTCCCTGTGGTTCATTTATTTTTATAGTATTTCCATTTATACTATTACCTTCTGATATACTTAACCCATTATCATCTATTTTATAGCTTTTAATCTTGTTTAAATTGATACTTCCTTCATTTGAAGTTAATATTACCTCAGTATCTATACCTTTAATATCAACAATAACCCCAATGCTTAACGGAATATTAGGTATTACATTTATGCTGCCTTCTTCTCCGCTTTCCCTTAGCATTTTATCTATATCATTAGTATTTCCATCCATATAAATACCATGACTTATTATCTCACTACTATTGGAAGTACTTATTCCATTAACTCTAAACTCTACTTCAACAACATTATCACTATAATCTACTCTCAATATTGTTGAACTACCATTTTCCTGTGGCTGACACCCTTCTGGTAAATTTTCTATAGCTACTATGTAATCTCCACTTCTAAGACTATTGAATTTTACATACCCATCTTCGAATTCACCATTTACCTTTTCTCCATCTTTTATCTTAATTGATAATGTAGTGTCTTCAGTTATATCATTTTCCGCCTCATCAATTACTTTAACCTTAACTAATCCTCGCTTTACCTTTACCTTTGTTTCTTTTTCTCCACTTTGCACTGTTGTTTTAGAACCCTTGATTAAGTTATAAGCGAAATCACCTTTTAATGTATACTCAATCTCATTATCAATGTTTATTTGTGCATCATCCCCTATCAATAACTTATAATCCCTATTAACAGTACTTGTAACTGTTCCAAAATCTAATTTAGAACTGCCCCCCTGTGTGAAGGTCAAATTAGATGGTAATAATGTGTTATCTAACCTGAATTCAGCCTTTTCATATCTAATGTTAGCTGGATTATTATGTGTAAACGTAACCTTACCAGTAATAGTATCTCCTATAAGATACCCCTCTGGAACCCCTTTAAAATCTACGCCTAATTTTTCAGCCTCATCCACTGAAAACGGTCTTATGGTTATTGTTCCATTTCCTACAGGTACCTCTTGTTTATTCCCATCAATATCTATATAACTTATTTTACACCCTTCTCCAAGTATTGGAAGGTCACCTTGATTTTCTGCTTTCAGGGTAATATCAATGTACTGTTTCTGAGCCGTATATTGATTATTTGGGTTTTTATTATATACTATTGGCTCAATTTTTATCGTTCCTCCATTGCCATTTGGAACTTCAAATCCCCCTACGGCTGTTATACTATCAGCAAGATTAAGGCTCAAATTAACATCTCCAATTGTATAACTGCTTATTAGAGTATCTGCTATTTTTTTAAATACAGCATCTATCGCTCCAGAATCTGTTGCAAAGAATGTACTATTTTCCCCTGAACTTATGCCACCCATTGACTCATGTATTGCCTTCATTTTATTATTTCCTGAATTATCGAGTCCATATCCTATTGAAAATACATTATACTTTTTCTGATTTATTATATTACCTATTGTAGTTGCATATTCTAATGATTTGCCATCATCATCTGAACCTCCAGTACCGCCCCTATTAGGGTTTAAATTATCTAGTTCAGTATAATACTCTTTTACTTGTTGCCATTTTTCTTCGCAGTACTTAGGAAAAAGCCACCTACCATGATCTTTATTACACCTATTTTCCTTGTTACAACTCTCTCTTCCACACTCCCATTTATTACATCTACATACCCACTCCGATTTTTCAACATTACTATAAGTGTAATAAGTAGGCTGTCCATCAGCCATAAATATTATAGTCTTATTAGCATTTTTGTCTGACTTATCTAATAAATAGGCTCCTTTTCTCAATCCATCGCCAGTATTAGTTCCACCATCTGCCTTTAAATTATTTATAATACTCTTTAAAGTACTCTTATTGGTATTATTCACAGTAGTATCACTAGTAACTTCTAATAAGTCACTACCTATATATCCCTTATCACTAAATGTAACTATACCAATTTTCAAATCGGTTATTTTAGGAGTTTTTTTATCTTCTGTTGTAGCTGCTAATGAATCAATAAAATTTATAGCTGCGGTTTTTAGATTGGTCATTTTATTATCATCTTTCATACTTCCTGATTTATCTAAAACTAACACTATTTCTTTCTTACCTGAAGTATTATGATAAAATGGTAATGGGTCTATCTCATATGTAACTGTAAAGTCTTGCCCGACCATTGGGCTCTCAGGCGTTGACCCTAAATAATTAACGTTTATCTGTGGCTTAACAGTATTATTTACACTGCTCATTACAATAATTGCCTCACTGTCAGCACTTGCACTTATTATAGTCATATTGGCTAACATAACAGTAAATATTACAAAGCATAATAGCTTATATGTTTTTATCCTTTGAATTCTTCTTATCATACTCTCCCCCCTATCACTTCTCTTTATTATGAACTACTATTTCTAAACCCAAAATTATCGCTAACCGTATACGTAACACCTTTTTTCTCTAATGTTAACTTAACCTCAATATTTTTATCCTTTTCACCTGAAATTGCTATAGATTGAAAGCTTGTACTTATCGTTTCATCTGCTAGTGAACCATTACCAAAAGTAATCTCATTACCCGTCAAAACTATCTTCTCACCATCTTTTGTAGCTATCCCATTTTTAACTTCAAATACAACCTTCTCATTACTACCTAAGATTGAAAATTGAATTTTACTTGAGAATTCATCATATTCAACCCCTGTAGCCTCCATGGCATACTTAGAAATTTTATTTAGCACTTCTTTTGCTTCATACTGCAAATCAGATTTTATCTCTACATTGCTAAGAGTTCTTTTATTAGAAAAGAAAAATGAAAATACAAGGCCTGTAATTACTCCTATCAGTCCTAGTGTGATTATCAACTCTATTAACGTAATTCCTTTTCTACTGTTATATTTCTCCATAGCATCACTACCCTTATTATTATTTTATTAATGACCATTTCTCCTTCGATATTAGCCCTTGTATAGATATATTGTTTACTGAATCCTTACCAATACTACTACCTAATATGATATTACTTCCTATATCATTTGAAGAATTTTTTATTGTTATATCTCCTACAGATAATATCTTTCCTTTAAATCCATCCATAGAATCCACCATAACAGCTCCATCTGTTATAATTAAATATTCAACATCCTTATCAATACTAACTTCTTTTCCACCCGCCGCTATTATTTTTCCATTTTTAACGACAATTTGATTTTCACCATCTAACTTCTCATTTTTATAGCTAATTATAACCTTCATATTATTAGTAGTTGTAGTATAATACTTAGCTCCTGCACCTATCTGAGCCAATAGACCCTCTATATTCGTCCAATTTATTTGATTTCTAACAAAGAAGCTGGGTCTACCTTGATTAAACTGACTTTCAACTTCTGCTGTAGTAACATTTTCTCCCATATAATATACTGATTTAACAAAAATCTCCTTAAGCCTTTGGACATTCTCAGTTTCCTCTAGATTATATCCACCCTTATTAATATTTCCACCCGAAATAAATGCTCCAAGAGTATATGTATTAGTATCTGAATTATCATCCTCATTGCTTGGTAAATATATGCCTGTTTTTCTTAAACCTTCATGTTTATCACTATACGTCTTAAACAATTCTGCTTTTTCTATAACGCTAAGTTCTTCACCATCTATACTATTAATTAATTGTAGTGGGTCAATATATACATATCCTAAATCTTCATAATCATAGCTATTAGCATCAGTGCTATAATCCTCTGGACTACCTGTATATGCCTCATAATTTCCCTTTATTGCAACTGATTCACCGGTTTGATAATTCTCATTCTTATTATTTTCATCATACTTTGAACCCTTTATATATGCAGAACCCATTATATATGCATTATCCTTAACAGTAAAACTTCCAGCTTCTGTTCCCCAATTAGTTGAATTTACTATTAGTGAACTTGACCCTCTAATTTCTTTATCTTGTAATGTAATTCTCGCATCATTAAAGGCATATAAGTTCTTCATTGAAGCTATTGCATCATTACATGATATTACAAAGTCATTAGCCAAGTAAATATTACCATTATCGCCCATCAAAGATACTTGTCCTTCATTTTCTCCCTCACCAATATTACCCATTAATATATTTTCAGCAAAAATATTATTTTTATCCTCTGCTGTATTAGTAAATAGCTCTGCCTTATTTAGCCTAATGTTTGCTGCAGTATAAATATTTCCTTCAAACTTAGTTTTATTATTTCGTAAGGTTATACCACCATCATATTTATTTGATACGGGGTCTTCATATATTTTATCAATGGAATTTTTATTACCATTGACCCAAACATCTCCAAGTATACTTATCTCTGCCCTCTGTCCATCATCATTAATTATTTTTAAATCCCCATCTGTGGCTAAGGAATACTTTCCAACACGACCAATGTTTATATTACCATTCATCTCACTATAATTTTCTGGAATTCCAATATTGTATGAAACACTTACCACTCTAGACTTTCCATCAACTTCATATGTCGATTCTAACGTAGCCCTCTTTCCTTCACCTTCTCCTGGTTCAACCGTACAGATAACATCCGCGCTACCCCCATTTGAAAGTTTATAACTATCACTTACATTATTTCCCAAGTTATCTTCTAAATACTCTATATATGTGCTTTTAAATGTCTCTCTCGATGCTATCCCAGCTTCAATAGCTTTCTTAACCTCTTCTGTTAACTTAATATATGCTAAGTCTATTCCAGATTCTGCTGAATATAAATTTTTAACTTTATTATTTTCTGCAATCCTCATTCTATAATTTGCTGAAGTTGCCGCTAACATTGAAGTTCCAACTATACTTAGTATTCCAAATATAGCTATAGTAAGCAGCATTGATGAACCTCTTCTTTTTCTTCTTTTCATTACTATCACCTCACTCTAGTGATTTATTAATTAATAAAATCCATGTTAATATTATCAACAATTTTACTGTCTTTAGTCGCCTTAATATCTATATTATACAAATTAGTGGTGCTTCCACTTACATTAACAGTCCCATTTGTGTTACCAGTACCACCACCGGGTGTACCACTTCCATTTACAAATTTAATCGTTACACCTGCTGCATTATTAATTATATCGCTCGATGAAAGCTTCCCCATCTTATCGTAAAGATAAATTATTAAATCCTTATTACCATTTATATCAACATTAAAATTAAATGGTAAAGTGTATCCATCTAATACCATTAAAATAGCACCAACATTACGACTTATTTGCACCTTTTTTTTATCCGCTTCAAATCTAATGTTTCCTTCACCATTATTGGTTATCTCAAGCTTATTCTTAATATGTAAATCTGCTGGACCTGTTGGCCAATTATTTATAACACTATTAATTGTAGTGGGTCCCTCGGTTACCCATACATCCTTACCTCTATAATAAACGGTACCATCAATATTGGCCTTTCCTGCCTCATCCTCTTCTACGTTTTCAACATAATTTATCTCTGTAAGTATTTTCTCTCCATACATTTCTCCATTTACTGTGAAGCCATACTCCGTAGCATCTACTTTCTTCACCTCATAGTGCATTCTAGCTACTGCCGACTCTTCTTCTAGAAAAACTTCATTTGGATTAATCTTATCTTCTGTTCTTGTTACTATTACGCCATTACTTAAGGTTATAGAATTTCCTATGTCAGGAAATTCTTCTAACCCCTTTATATACTCCACAGTTTCCTGAAGCACTGCATTAGCCTGTTGCTTGTCCTCAGCAGCCTTATTTATCTTCACAGTCCCCATTACCATATTTCCAGCAGGAATTATAAATAATGCAATAAGGCCTAAGCTCACTACTATTTCTAGTAATGAGAAGCCTTTTTTACTTTTATTCTGTATTTCACTTTTATTTCCTTCTAATCTTTTATGTTTTAACAAATTCTTACTTGATAACATACTCCACTTTCCCCTTTGCTTCAACATTTATACGAGGGTTTGTTTTGTCATCATCCATAACTGTCATAACAGTCATTTTTTCTGCCGTAGTGCTTGTTACATTCACATTTACTGTTACCTTATCTTCAACATTTAATCTTGTTGAAGAGTAAACCGCTATTTGAATTTTACCTTCACCTGGATCAACCTCTATCCCTTTGCTATCGTAGTTTGATGGATAGCTTGAGTCTGGAGTTTTATATTTAACGTAGTATTTTCCGTTTTCTTCACTAATTTCTATGTCTATATTAGCTTTCTCATTTTTATCAAAGTATACATAAGTATCTCTTGTTGAGTCATTTGCTTTTCCTAGAATTACACTTGGAAGGTCTGAGTTAGCTCCTTTTACAGACATTATTACGTCATAGCCATCATCTTCTTTATTCTCTGAAGCTTTTATTCCTGTGCTACCTTCTAGAAATGGATTTTCTTTACCATATCCGTTTTCAAGGTTCCATTTTAAATATTCACTATCTTCTTCTGAAATCTTTGGTATTGAGTAGAATTCTAAGTCAAGAGAACCTGATACTGCATCTTCTCCTGATGCTGATAATGAAATTGTTGGCATTGCTACAAGTCTTGCATAATCTGATACTAATTTTATGAATTTAGTTGTGTTTGCATAGGTTCCGCTGAAAGATACTGAAACCTTCATTTGCTCAACTAATGAACCTTCTGTAGCTCCAGTTCCCTCTGTTGTAGCTTGTCCCTCGCCAGTTCCTTCACTTCCATTAGCCTCAACATCGCCAGTATTAGAATCAGCTCCATTATTAGCATTAGCATCTGAACCAGTGCCTCCATTTGTTCCACTATTTGAAGTTCCATTATTCTCTACTTCTTCACCATTTAACTGTTTAATTTCATCAGCAGGCTGTTGTAGTGTTTCTTGAATCCCTTCCGTTGTTTCTCCACTAAAATATTGCTCTACTGGAGCTACTGTAACTTCTGAGAAAGATAAACTTCCTTTTATTCCAGCATCATTTAGTAACTTATTTACTTCTAAAATTATCTTATCTTGATAAAGTTTAGGGTATAAAAGCATAGATTTTGATTCTATACTCTCTCTGAATATTTTTATATCTGTTTGATTTTTCTCTATGCCATTTACCTTAGTTAACATAGTTTCATATGTATTGCTAACTTCCATCTCTTGAGTTTTAAGATCTTCTAGTTTTGCAACCTGTTTAACGTATATGAATTGGTAATACACTACCCCTACAGCTACAAATGCTAGTAATATTAATAATAATTTTTCTCTCTTATTTACCTTCATTGTAGTACGCCTCCTCTAGGTCACAGGTTATTGAGAATGAAAACACTTCATCTGTCTCTGCCATGTCTGAAGCAATTCCTCCAATATGAGAATTCTTTATAAACTCAACTTCATTTATGTTGTGCTGAAGCTCTGCGATAGCTTCTCTACTTGTAGATTTAGCACTTATAGATACAACTCCACCGCTGAAGTTAATTGAACTAAATACAACTTCTTTTGGTATTGTGTAATTTATCTCCTCAAGGAAGTCAGGATTTAGCTTGTTTCTATCAGAAATAAGGGTATAGATGTCATTTAAAGCTGTGTTATATCTGTTAAATGCATCCTTCTCCTTTGCAACTGATAAACTCTCAGCATACTTAGCTTGGAATTCAGTATTATTAATTTTCTCATTTATATTGTTAATAGCTGTTTTAGTACTACTTATTCCAATAGCATTGGTAGCTGCAGTTACTGCAACTAAAGCAGCCAGTATGGCTCCTGCACCAATAACAGCTTTTCTCGTTATGGTATCGACCTCTTTAATCTCTGTTGCCTGAAAAAAGTTCAAATCTCTCATATTCTCACCTACAATCTTATTAATGCGCCAATGGCATTGATATATTCTTCTACTGTAGAAGTCTTTAACCCCTTGTCAAACTCCACATTATCAACAGTTAGAACATTTGAAGTTTCTATTCTAAGTCTGCTCTCCATATGATCATCAAGGCCCTTAAGCTTAGACATTCCACCATAAAGATAAATGTGACTAATTTCTTTTCCATTACTCTTATTTGCATAGAACTGAATGATTCTATTTAAATCATCTATCCACTCATCCACGATTCTAATTACTCCATCAGTAACCTCGTTAGTTTCTCTCTTTCTTCCTATTTCAACTTGCTCAATCTTAATTTGCTCAGCGGCTTCCATTGGAATGTCCTTATTGTTAGCTATAAACCTATCAATATCATTTCCACCTACAGGAAGTGTTCTAATAAAATCAAGCTTTCCTCGATTTACTATAGATATATTTATAGTATTTGCTCCAAGGTCAAGGAACACATTTGTACCTTCTTTATCAATCAAATCTGAATTAAAGAACTTAGCTAAATTAGCCACCTTTTTCACAGAATTATTAGTTAAATCTAAAGCATAGGGATTCAAAAGCATTCTAGTCGTTAAATCCTTATAACTTGCAATAATGTCCTTAGGATAAATGATAGCGAGAATCTTCTGCTTCTCAACATTATCCACCACAACATCTTCAATCTTCATATATTGAACTTCATAGTTATTAAGATTTATACAAAGAAACTGTTGAATCTCATACTCTACAAGATGTTTAAGTTCCTCCTGCTTCTCAACATAAGGAACCATAAGCTCTCTGCTAATAATAGTTGAAGATGATGAAACAAAGGATAAATTCTTAGTTTTAATTCCATGGCCTTTTAAATAACTCTTTAACGCCATAGACGAAGCATCCACCTGTTCAATAATTCCATCTCTCAATACATCCTTAGGCGCAGGTAACTTGTCCATTTTAAAAATATGTATCTTTCCACCCTTAACTCTTCCCTCAACAACCTTAATATAGCTTGATCCAATATCGATCCCAACTAACTTAACACTGCTCGGTTTCTCAGGCTTATCTTCTTTTCTAGACTTAGGCTTCTTCTTCAAACTTAAATCTCTAGTCCAAATAGACTCCTTCTTCTTAGGCTCAACATCATCATTAATCCCTGAATGATATTCCTCTTGATTTAATAAAGTCCCATCATCTATATCTTTACTCTTAATAATCTCATCATCGGCTACTTTTTTCTTTAATAAACTCAAAGCTAACACTTCCCCTCTAAAACATCTATGCAAATTTTATTTAAATCGTAATTTTTTAATTTATTATATCTATATATAACCACATCATAATTAATAAATTTTGATGTGACTTATATTCAAATTCAAATTTTTATTTAATTTCTCATTTTGTTTAACTCATATTAATAAGAACAATGAACAGAACACTGCATTTTCACTATTGTGGTATATATAAATATTTATTATTTATTTTGATACCATAATTAATAATATTTTTTCTAGT
>DALZNT010000001.1:141263-167340 GCA_032005505.1 Clostridium sp.
AGTGTACTAGAGTACATATTGTTCCTTTGTTCTCAGTTCCACAATCTCCTATAAATGGCTTGTTTCATGGATTATTTTGTGGAATAAACTTAGGAACACTTCTTAATTCCAATGGTTCTGCTCCCTCTTTTCTGAAACTTCACTGCTTTTATATAAGAATGCAGTTATACCTAAGGAACATACTAAATAGTTTTTCGGAACATATTTGATGCTTTATGGAACATACATTTTCTCACTCTAGGTTTTAACCACCTATAAAATACACTTTAAACTATTACACTTCCAGCTTATTCCTGGTAATTTCTAAACCTCGTGTATGCTGCTGAGGTAAGAATGACCGAAGTTGAAAGTAATCAAAGTTACTACTACGAGATTAAGGCCAACTTTACCATTTTAAACCACCTATACCTTACAAACAATTAAAATATAAGTGTAAAGTTTAAAACTTTACACTTATACATATTGTATTTTTAATGTTACTCAGCAGTTGCTGGATCAGTAACTGTTCCATCTGCATTAATAGTAAATATATATTTTGTCATCGTAGACTCTTGTGGTAAATTTACTTCTGCAAGCGCTTCGTTAATTAAAGTAATTTCATCATCAGTCAATCCATTTCCTGTGTTATCGTCTGTAGCTCCATCAGTTGGAAGAATTACTGAAGTCGTAAACTCGATGTCAGTATCAGCTTTTACAGTTACACTCTCATCTGATGTTAACATCAATACTGTTCTCTTAATTGTTTCACAACTTTGCTTATCAGCTTTCTTTTTAGAGTTTTCTCTAACGGCTGTAAAATTAGGTATTGCTATTAACGCGATAATAGCCATTACTGCTAATACGATGATAAGTTCGATTAATGAAAATCCTTTTTTCTTTTTTTGATTTGCTCTTTTAATCATTTTAAAAGACCCCCTATGTATTTTAATATTTATTTCTAGACGGTTACCCGTAAAGATGCATACTGAAATCTCCAAAACTCCTCTAGAAGTTTTCTCATCAATTCTAAATTAAAAGTTAGTAAAACTACATCATAGTTTCATACATTCCAAACATTGGACTTAATATTGCTATAACTAAGAATCCTACAATTACACCCATGATTACTATCATGATTGGTTCTAAAACTGCTGTGAAGTTTGCTATTGCTCTTTCTAATTCTTCGTCGTAGAAGTCTGCTGTTTTTCCTAGGATTCCATCTAGGTCTCCTGATTCTTCACCAATTTTTATCATTGAGCCTAGCATTGGTGGGAATAATTGAGCTTCTTTAATGGTTTCTGATAGTGATTCACCTATCATCATTTTTTCTTTAATAGTTTTAAGTTTTGCTTGTGCGTAGTTATTTCCTAGAACTCCTGAGATAATATCTAGTGAGTTTGTTATGGAAAGTCCTGCACTTAGAACTGTTGACAGTCCTCTTGCAAATCTTGATACTATTGTTTTTTCATTTAAGTCTTTAAATGGTGAGTATTTCAACTTAAATATACTATACATGTAAATTCCACTGTCCACTCTAGTCGTGTAATATTTAAATACTACAAAAGCTAAGATTACCACTCCAAAAATTGCAATGAAGTTATCCTTTAGGAAGCTTGATAACACGAGTATTGCTTGTGTTACTGCTGGTAATGCCGCTTCTGATGAGTCAAACATGTCCACAAACATTGGCATTAGATATATAAGTATGAAACTTACTATTGCCACTGTTACTATACCTAGGATTATTGGATATATCATGGCATTTTTAATTTTACCATTCATCTTTGTTTGGTTTTCATAGTAAACTGCCATTCTATTCATGATGGAATCTAGAGTACCACTGGATTCTCCTACCTGCACCATGTTTATAAGTAACTTTGGAAATTCCTCTTCATATTTTGCCATTGCTACAGATAATTCTTCACCTTTTCTGATATCTTCATTTACCTTGGTTAGGATACCCTTTAATTTCTTGTTTGGTATCTGCTCCGCCAAAATTGATATTGAGTAGGTTATAGAAACCCCAGCTTCTAGCATGGTAGCTAGCTGTCTACAAAAGATTGATATATCCTTTGTATTTATACTTTTCTTTCCAAGAACTATATCCTTACTTCCTGTAATCTCCTCAATTGCTAGAGGTGAATATCCATTAGAGGTTATTATTCCAAGAACTTCATCCCTAGTTTTGGCTTGATGCTTTCCCTGAATAATCTCGCCCTTAGGGTTTATTGCCTTATATCTAAATTCAGCCATGAATTAACCCCCTTACACAGTTTCTGTGAAGATTATCTTCATCATTTCATCTATAGTGGTTTGTCCACTTAATACTAATTCTTTAGCACTCATAGCCAAAGTTTTCATACCTTTTTTAATAGCTAAATCCTTAACTATATCAGAGTTACTTGTTTTAAGAATCAAATCCTTAAGGTCTCTATCGATGTCCATTATTTCATAAACACCCATTCTACCTGCATATCCAGTGTAGTTACAAGCTGCACAGCCTTTACCCTTATAGTGAACTGCATATTTGTTCTCATCCACTCCAAGAAGTCTCTTTTCAGCTATATCTGCAACATGCTCCTCTTTACAGTGAGGACATATTTTTCTTACAAGTCTTTGAGCTATAACTCCTTTAAGAGCTGTAGCTACCATAAATGGCTCTATTCCCATATCTACAAGTCTGATTATAGAAGATGGTGCATCGTTAGTATGCAGTGTACTTAAAACTAAGTGCCCTGTGATAGCGGCTCTGATACCAATTTCTGCAGTTTCGCTATCTCTGATCTCTCCTATCATTACTATGTCAGGGTCTTGTCTTAGGATAGAACGAAGACCGCTGGCAAAGGTTAATCCAACCTTGCTGTTTACATTTATCTGATTGATTCCCTCTAGAGAGTATTCTACTGGGTCCTCAACAGTTACTATATTATTTTGTGGGTCATTAAGTTCACTTAAAACTGTGTAAAGAGTTGTAGATTTACCACTTCCTGTTGGTCCTGTAACAAGGATAATTCCGTGAGGTGATGAAATAATATCATCAAGCTTCTGTAAATCTTCAGGACTCATTCCAAGTCTTTCTCTACCAACCTTATAGTTACTTCTATCAAGTATTCTAATAACAACTTTTTCACCAGTTATTAAAGGCAAAATAGATACACGCATGTCTATATTTTTATTATTAATCTTAGTAACAATTCTTCCGTCCTGTGGAACTCTTCTCTCCGCAATGTTTAAGTCTGCAAGAATCTTTATTCTGGTAACGATACCTGAGAGTACATCTATGCTGAAAGTAGAAATTTCCTTTAGAACTCCATCAACTCTGAAACGAATTCTTATGAACTTCTCATAAGGTTCTATATGTATATCTGATGCTCTTTGCTCTACAGCATTTTTAAGCAATGAGTCCACTAACTTAACTGTTGGAGCATTTTTAACATCATCCATCTTATCTATCTCATCAGCCTTAACATTAGAGCCAGTCACAGTTTTATTTATCTCATTAATAGCATTCTCAACGTTTCTGCCAGAATAAAATCTCTCTGTAGCATTTCTTATTTCATCCTTAGTAGCTATGTAAGGCATTACCTTGCAGCCTGTATTTATCTCTACGTCATCTATAGCAAAGATATTTAGAGGGTCAGATACTGCTACTTTTATAACTCCATCTTCTATATAAAAAGGAAATATATCATACTTCTTACAAAGCCCTTCACTTACCATACTAACTGCTCTATCATGGATGTCGATAGAACTTAACGTTACCATATCTATTCCTAATTGTTCCTTAAGAACTTCAATGATTTCTTCCTCTGTAAGCAGTCCTTCTTCTACAATTAGTTCTCCAATTTTCTTTTTCTTAACCTTTTGTAGCTCTAGAATCTCTATTAACTGAGATCTTGTTATTTTATTCGCTTTAACTAGCAAATCACCCAATCTAACGTTATTTCTAGCCATCATCTCACCCCACCACTCAAAATTCATTCTTTAAACTAAGATTACAGTTCTATTTCTAGTTTAAACCTATAAGTCTTAGTATTAAACTTTCTCCCATAATCAAAACCACATACGCTCCTATTGCTAAGCTGGGTCCAAGAGGCATATAGTCTTTCTTAGATTTCTTCTTCATTAATATTATTGTTGTTGCTATTACTCCACCAATTATGAATGACCCAAGAATAAAGTATATCTCCAACTTCCATCCCAAGAACACTCCGCAAAGGACTGCAATTTCTATATCTCCAGCTCCAAATCCACCGGTTAGAAGGTATATACCGCCTATTATCACTAGACCAATAATAGCACCAATAACATAATCACCTATGCTGGCAGAGTACATGAATCTTTCCAATATTAAAAATATTACTCCTATGGAAATCCCTGTGTATATAACACAAGAGTAAACATCTGTAGTATCATAATCTATTAGCGCAATAACTATTAAAAATAGTGTTAATACAGCATACTTGAAGAAATCAAAAGCTAAGCCATATCTGAAATATATTCCTACTAGAAGTAACCCTGTTAAAAGCTCTACCCCTGGATATCTAAGAGAAATCTTCTCTCCACAATATCTACATTTTCCTTTTAAAAATATGTAACTCAGTAATGGTACCAAGTCCTTCCAAGCTAATCTATGATCACAACTTCCACAATGAGAAGGCGGATTTACTATAGATTGATTGTTTGGAATTCTATAGATACACACATTTAAAAAGCTACCAAATACTATTCCATATAAAAATACTATAAAAGCCATATATTTTTCCCTTTATTTTAAATATTTTGAAATTTATGTATGTGGTCAACGATAAAAAATGACTAAATTATAGAATTTAGTCGGTTGTACCATTGACTCCGAGAATTCCAAGGTACCCACATACTGGAATTTCATCATAATCTCTTTAATTCTATTATATTTATAACTATTAATTTATTTTTAAATCAACAGCATATGTAATACACACATACAATATACCATGGTTTAGGTAAAATTTCTAGATATTTTTGTTAATTTTTTTCTATAAAACACCATATTTTCTTATTTTTTTCCTTATCACAATTATATCTTATTATATAATCCATTTTGAAATAATCATTCTATTTGTTTATATTGATAATATCTTATTTAATTATGTAGAAAATAAAAGGTATCCCAAAATCAAGTTTCGAGACACCTTCTATTTTTATAAGTTTTACCCTTAAGATAAGTATTTCCGCTATTTTGATAAGACATTTTTCCCTTTATCAATAGCCTTAGCTTCCTTCTTGTCTTCAGCTATATATTGAAATACATAATCACCTGAAATAAAAATATCATTTCTATAAATTTTTTTACTTGTGAATGCTTTATTCTCATAAATAAATATTCCTGGTTCAGTAGTTTTTAATAAAAGATCGAAGTTATTATTTCTATTAAATAAAGCTTTATAACCGTCAATAAACTTCCACTTGCCTTTTTCTATTACAGTAGATAATTCTATGTCATAACTATACCGACTATCTAAAATATGATGTTGAGCTTTTTTATTTTCATAATTAAAGGTAATAACAATTTTGCTTTTTTTACTTTTACTAAAATCAAATTTATTTTTCTCTTCAATAGATAAATCAGCTTCTTTCCAATATAATAGACATCCTTTAATCAAAGTATTATTATAGACAAATATCATATATAATAATAATCCAATCATTATTACCGCTAGCGGTATTCCTATAACTAACCCTAAAATTATCAAAACAATGCCCATATTATTTTTTAAACTTCTAACTAAACTTTGAGTTTTAGAAATCACTTTAAGCTTCACCTTAAACCCTTCATCTTCAACTATGGTCTCTTCATTTTCTGAAAGGATATTAAAGACTACATCATAGTTTTTCTTTTCACCAATTAAGTTAACATAGATATCTGTATTAATTTTCTCTAAAGGTTTAATTTGAATTATATTATTGTCCACATTGCCTACAGCCTCATCAATGGTTATAGTAATAGTCTCTGTGAAATTTGAAGTACTCTCAATTTCTATTGGAATTTTCACCTTATTTTTAGAAGTTGTAGCAATAATGTTTTTCATTGACTTTACTAAGACATTTCCCGAAGGATAGACATTAAAATCGCCAAGGAGCTTCTCTATTAAAAAACTCTCCCCTTTATAGGTTCCATTAACGATTAAATATGCTTTTCCACTATCATTCTTGTCAAATAAAACCTTGCTCTCCCAGCTTCCATTAGCCAAGCCGTTATATAAAAGTGGAATAGTCTCTGTGCCACTTTCAGCATAATCTAATACAAGATTATAATTTTCCACTACAAGGTCAGTATTCTTAATGAGACTATAATCCTTCATTTCTAAGGAGGCAGAAAAGTCCATTGCTTCACCAAGCCTATAGCCTTTCTCTTCTTGAAAGAAATTTGTTACTATAACAGGTAAATCTTTCACAATAATAGATGTGCTATTTATAGTTACCACTTCTCCATTAATCATAACCTCAATGTTTACATCGTATTTCCCCTCTTTATCTACTCCTTTATATACCCCTTTAAATACATCATTTTCAGGTAATAATTTTACATGGGCTGAATCCTCTACCCCATCCTTTAATATCACAGCTTCCATAGATATATTTTCATTAATATGCCCTGCAACATTGACGGATATTTCTAAGGATTCATTAAGTGGTTGAAGGGAATTCAAATCCGGTGAAACTATCCTTGATTTAATAAATAGGTCCTCATTACCAAAAGCCCTTATGTTTCCCTCACCACTAAAATTAATCTTCCAATTTCCTTTTAATTTTTCATTCTCTTTATTTATGGTTACAATCTTATACTTATCAGCTTCATTAATAGAAACTATACCTTCTACAACTTCTCCATCTGGTGAAATAACTTCTATATCAAAGTGTGTCCCATTATCGTTCGCAAAAACCATTGTCGCCTGGGAAGTATAATCACTAATATGAAAATCTAAACTATGACTGCCTTTGATTTCAAATGTCTCGTTAAAAAATTCCTTACGATTTTTCAAACTTCCCAATATATCAAAAAAGCTTAAAGCTAATTCACTAGAATCATTAGATATTTTTAAGCCCCCTTGAGTTACCTTTGAGATTTCTTCAAGAATCGCTGAGTCAACTCCACTTGAAAAACCAACAGAATAGACCTTATATTTACTTAAAGCTAAATCTGATACTTTATCCATTAAAGAATCCATGTATTCATCCATGAGTTCAGGATTTTCCTCCATATCACTATTGGCTATTGGCTCTCCATCGGTCAGAAATAAAATAACCTTACGTACATTGCCTTTATTGATAGAGTTCAGCTGATTACTAGCTTCATTAAAGGCCCCTAAATAATCTGTATATCCTGATTCCACAATTTTCTGAGATAAGTTTCTTTTTATACTTTCCTTATTTTCACTGGCTCCAATCTGCCCCATAGGAAATACAACTTCTTGGCTGGAATTAAAGGTAATTATGCTTAGATAATCCTCTGGACTCAATAAATCAATAAAGATATTGGCTGCAGTTTCTCTCAGCTTTTCAGAGTCGGTCTCCGCCATACTGCTAGAATTATCAATAACTAGTGCTACAGCTAATCCATCAGGTGATGGTTCCCTCGAGGTATCCGCAAATATGTTTATTCCATTAAAAATAATATAAATAAAAAACACGACTATTATTAACTTCTTACTCTTTTTCATTGTTATACCTCAAAACTTTAAAATTAAAATGCATTACCTAATACTTCTATAATATTTAGCATGGCAGGTCCCAATACAACTATAAATAGAGAAGGAAATATAAGAAATATAAGTGGAAATAACATTTTTACTGGAATTTTCAAGGCAGCTTCCTCCGCCCTTTGTTTTCTCTTCTGTCTCATTGTATTGGACTGAATTCTAAGCATATTTGCAATATTACTTCCAAGCTGTTCCGTTTGTATTACTGAAGTAACAAAGTAGGATAAATCCTCTACTCCCGTTCTAGCTACTATGCCTTTTAAAGCTTCCTGCCTATTTCTACCTTTACTCATTTCATCTAAGCATTTATTTATCTCCTCACTTAAAGGTCCCCTCATTTTCTCTGCACATTTTCTTAACCCCATATCAAATGCTAATCCTGCTTCTACACTTACATATAATAAATCTAATAAATCTGGAAGTGCCAAGGCTATTTTTTTCTTTCTTTGATCTGCCTTAGTTCTTATTAAACTAAAAGGTATCATGAATGCAAGGATTGAAGCAACTAAAACCAGCATGACATTCTTCTTTGCTGAAATTAAAAATATAAAGCCTCCAACTAGTAGCGCAAACATTATTTGAGTTGCCATAACACTAGTAAAGGTTACATTTTTAGGTGAACCAGCATAGTTGATTATATTTTCATACTTCTGCTTAACCTGCTTTGGAGCTACACTACCAATGAATTTTAAAAAGCTTTGATAAGCTGGCTTTATAATTCTATCAGTAAGTGGCTGTCTTAAAGCCTCTTCTTCTTCTGATAAGGGCGTCATACTCATTATGTCCTCTAGCCTGACTTTAACTTGCTTCTTCCTGTTAAAAAGTAAATCATTTAAAACTATAACTAACAATACAATAGTAATAAAAGTAATTAAATACAATAAACCTCTCACATTATCACTCCTTCACCACGGCTCTATACCTTAATATCTACTAGCTTCTTCAATATAAATATCCCAGCAAGCTGTAATATTAATCCAATAGCTGTCATTATCCTTCCCATAGTAGTTGTAAAAAGCACATTTAAATACCCGGGATTAATTACGGATAACCCTAGTGCCAGAGCAAATGGCAACAGACTAACTATAATTCCAGATAATCTTCCTTGCGCTGTTAAGGTTTTTACATCATTTTTAATTTTTACTCTTTCCCTTATGGTATAGGCAATACTATCTAAAACCTCTGCAAGATTTCCACCAACCTGTCTTTGAATTATCAAGGTAGTTATAACCATGTCTAAATCCTCATCATCAGTTCTCTCAGACATATTAGTCAAAGCCTCTTCTAAAGGCTTACCTAGTGCATTATCTCTAAGAACCTTACTAAACTCTTCACTGATTGGGCCCTGAACCTCCTCTATTACTATTCCAATTGCTTGAATAAAGCTAAAGCCAGCCCTCAAGCCGTTGGAAATAATATTTAGTGCTTCTGGCAGCTGTGAATTTATCTTTGACACTCTTTTAGATTTTTTCACCCCAACTATTAAATCAGGCATTATAAATCCAATGAGTCCAAAAATTAGAGCGAGAAGAAGTGTTTTGGAAATAATATAAAATAAAGCTTCTAATATTACTCCACTTAATAATGAAGCTCCAAGAAATTCCTCTGGCTTCATTAAAACTGCTGCCTGAGTCAGCTTTTTCTTTTTCTTTGATAGATAACCCTTCTTAGGTAAAACCTTTCCGAACATTCCGAGGAAGCTAAAAAGCTTCCTTTCACTTTTATTTTCATTACTTACATTAATAATCTCTGTATATTTAATTTCATCTTTTGTATAAGCTTTTAATCTAGATACGGCGCTTGCTCTACTTGAAAACACTACACCATATATTATTACCACTGTAAACATTGCAGTTATGAAAACTCCAAATAATAATAAACCAACCATCCTTTAAGACCACCCGCTTTCTTTGAAAGTTGAGCCTTTAAACACAGTTGAAGGAATGTTTTCTCCCATGGCTCTTATCTTCTTTAAGCATACAGGTACTATTCCCGTTGGAACATACTTTCCTTTAATATTTCCCATTTCATCATAACCCTCTTGCTTAAATACATAGATATCTTGAAGGCTTATAGTTTCTCCTTCCATACCTGTTATTTCTGAAATATTAACTATCTTCCTTGAGCCATCCGGGAATCTTATTATCTGTACAATAATATTTATTGCTGATACAATCTGCTCTCTAATAGCTCTGGATGGAAGCTCCACTCCCGACATCATAACCATAGTTTCAAGACGAGAAAGGGTATCTCTAGAGTTATTTGCATGGATAGTTGTTATTGATCCATCATGTCCTGTATTCATGGCTTGAAGCATATCTAAAGCTTCTCCACTTCTAACCTCACCTACAATTATTCTATCTGGTCTCATACGTAAGGCATTGACAACTAAATCTCTTATGGTAACTCGTCCTTTTCCTTCGATATTCGCTGGTCTGCTTTCTAATGTAACAACGTGGTCCTGTTTAAGCTGGAGCTCTGCAGCATCTTCAATGGTAACTATTCTTTCATTAGAAGGTATAAATCCTGAAATAACATTAAGCATAGTCGTCTTACCACTCCCTGTACCTCCTGAAATCACAATATTTATTTTTCCTCTTACGCAGGCTCTTAATAAAGTTGTCATATCATGATTCATAGTGCCGAATGATAATAAATTTTCAACAGTATAAGGATCCGCCGCAAACTTTCTTATAGTTATTGTTGGTCCCTTTAAAGATAGTGGTGGAATGATGATATTTACTCTGGAACCATCAGGAAGTCTGGCATCTACCATCGGAGAGCTTTCATCAACTCTTCTGCCTAAAGGAGCAATAATCTTCTCAATAATATGCATTATGTGTTTATCATCTCTAAAGGTAGTTTCAGATTTCCCAATTTTACCAGCCTTTTCTACGTAAACATCACTTGGACCATTTACCATTATTTCTGATATAGTTGAATCATTTAATAGTGCTGTAATAGGTCCATATCCATAGATTTCATCCATGACTGAATATGCAACTCTCTGCTTTTCTAAAAGAGAAAGGTGCATCTTATTTTCAGCCGTCATGCTATTGATGGTTTTAAAAATATCATCCATTAAGCCTTTCTTTTGTGTAGCATCTGCATTTTCAGTATTAATACTTATATTATCTATAACTATATTTAGCAACTCATTAGATAAATCATCTAATTCCTTTGTTCTTTTCTTTATAGAATTGTTTATTTCAGTACTTTCAGTACTTTTTAACTCTATTTCTCCAAGTCCTTTTAATCCAAATGCACCAAATGCCATTTACTCCCCCCCTTATCATCTAAGAAAATTTATTTATAATCACCTTACTCATTAATAACTTTTTTAGCAATGCTTATAAACTCTTTTCCCATTCCCTTCTTAGTATTTTTTTCTACTACGGAAAGACCTTGATTTAAGGATGAAACAGCAATTTTATAGTCAAAGTTAATGCTTCCATATACATTTTGATTTAATGTAGTTTCAACATCCTTTACCTTAATAAGTCCTCTTGAGTCAGCTCTATTTAATATTATCTTCACTTTTGATTTTGGATAATTTAACTCATTTAAGGTTGTTAAAGCTGATTTTACATTTCTTATAGTAGCTATTTCAGGTGTTGTTATCATAAATAGCTTATCTGCTATAACGAAGGATGGATTAATAGGCTCATAAAATCTGGCAGGCAAGTCTACTACTACATAATCAAATGCCTTTTGTAGTGTTCTAAGTATTACTTGAATATGGTCTGCATTAATAAACTCTGTAATTTGCGGTTTTGCATTTGCAGGTAGAATACTAATGCCTGATTCATGCTGAATTAAGTAACTTTCAATTAAATCCTGATCAATATTCTTTATATCATCAACTACGTCAGCTAAAGTAAATTTAGGCGTTATATTTAAAGCTAGTGCAACGTTTCCAAAATCTAAATCTAAATCTACTAAAACTACTCTTTTATTTGATTCTTTTTGTAATGCAACAGCTAAATTAGTAGCAATAAATGTTTTTCCTACTCCTCCCTTAGTACTAAAAATAGTAATTACACTACCTAAATTGGATTGTTTTTTAGCCTTAGTTTTTTTTTCCTTAGTAACAACTGGCTTTCTCTTTAATAATTCATTACATCTATAAATTGTATCCACTAGCTTGTTAGGAGTAAAAGGATACATTAATACATCCTTTGCACCAGCAAATAAAGCCTTGTGAATTATATCCTCACTGAAATTATCCTCAATAATTATTGCCGCAACCTCTGGATATTCCAAATTTACTTTTTCTGATACCTTATACCCATCACTAGAAACATTAGAACCAATTAAAATAACATCTACCGGCTTTCTTTCTAATGCCACAAAGGCTTCTTCTAAAGAATCTGATTCTCCAACAATCCGAATATACTCTACATTAGAAAGAATTTCTATGATATTATTTCTCTGTTCTTGTGAAACTTCAACAATTAATATATTAATATTATCCATATCTATTCCATCTCCTTATATGTTTCAAAATTTGTTGTGTTATAGAATTGTAAATCACTCTTTCCTGAATCAGCAGGATTGCGTAAAGTACAATGTACACTTCCATTTAAAATAGCATATGCAAGAACCTCTGCCTGATTCGGAGTAACAAGCAGTGTAATAGAATTAGGAAGAACACTTTGCTTGTCTGCTGCTATCATGACAGCATTTCCCACTGCTATAACTTGAATATTTTGAAACTGAGTATAGGTTGTTGAATCATCACTTTTACCATTTTTAACATCTTTATTATTATCTACATTGGTATAAGTTACTAATATATCTATATTGTCACCTTCATTAATATAGCCTGCAACCCCAACAATTTCGTTGACTGGAATAGCCATAGCCCTCATATTTTCAGGAATTCTATAAGCTAGTGCTGCCTTTTCAACATCTGTAATTACCTTATTTGAAAGTACCTGCTCACCACTAACTATCTCTACCTCAGCCATACCACCTATAACCATGTCCACTGAAGTAACTGCATCAGGATGAACTGCCTCAGTAGGTATAGACTTTAAAGTAACCATATCCTCAGTTATTTTTGTATTTTCTGATATCTCGTTAACAGCAACAACTACTTGTGAGTATTCAATTTCAACCTTATTACCATTATTTATTTCAACACCCTTTAAATAGTAGCTAAGACCAAACATAGTCAACAAACCAATCAAAACAGCAAAAATCAAAACCTTCTTACTAACTTTCAAAACAATACAACTCCCCTCCGCTAAAAAACAAAATATTTATTCAATTAACTTACTGTAGGTTGCAGGAACCTCTCCACCTGGATTTGGATTAACTTGATCCCCTGCTTCAGCAATAGTTCTTGCATCAACTATTTCTCCAGTAAATCTTCCTAATACAACAACATTCTCAACTTTATCTTTTTTATCTTTTAGAAGATCTTCAGGTATTTTCCCAGTATAGTTAATTGCTGTTCCTATAGGCTTATATTCATTGTCAGGATTCAAAGCTTTTTCTGAACCCTTAATCGTATTCTGCTTTATAACATCCTTTATTTCAAAATAGGCAAAGTATTTTATTGGTAACTGCCAGTGAGCAACATTAGTTCCCGTGTTTGATGATATACTTTTAAAAGCCTCTTTATCGATAATCGGCACAAGTCCTATCATAGCATTTTGTCTTTCCACTGCCGTAGGTTTTTTCTGAGCCATTTCCATTCTATCTTCAACAGCTCCAAGAAGAGATGCGCCATTTCCTGGCTTTCCATCGAGTAAATTATTATATATATATGAACCTCCTACACTAGTACCAGCAATAGCTTCTTTAATAGCACCCATTCCACCTCCAATATTAATAAAACCGTATCCATTAGTTCCATCTATTTTTTCATGTAGGTACTTATCTACATTTGTCTCGTAATTTTCATCAAAAATAAATAGAGGTATAAAATTTCCTACATAAGCTTTTTTTATATATCCCCAAGTAGCTACAGCTTGCGCCTTAACATCGGTTTCATCACTCCCTAAAAATCTAGCAAATATAGCTTGTTTGTTTATTCCTACTGAAACATCAACAACCTGCCTAGCTTCTGTACTTCCACTTGGAAGTATCACTTCCTTGTTACCAACAGTAATCTGAACTTGGTCTTCATCTGCACCATTTGCTACTGCATAATTTAGTGCTATAGTTTTAGCCTCCTCAATATTACTTCCCTGTGTCTCTCTAAGCACATCGGCTCCTGCTAAAGCTGCGGCATCTGCTGATGTAATCATCGCCTTTCTTTCGGAATAAAGAATCCCAGCATCTATTACTAGAGCAATAAAGCCTAGAGCAAACAAACCTAATATTAATGTCACAAATGGAAGTGCAGAACCTTTATCATCTTTAAACAAATTTCTTATCTCCACTAACCCCACCCCCTTTTCTACTCAATTCTCATTTCAGCCTTTGCCGATAAATTAACATCTTCGCTAAAAAACAATCCGACTATAGGTTTTATTTTTGCAGTTACATTTACAACGGCATTTCTATTTACTTCATCAAAGGTAGTAACTGTTGTTATCCCAGTCAAGCTTGAACTTTCCGCCGAAGTTGTTACAGCATTTCGAACTGCCACATCTGCATCCACTGCACTCTCATATATAACTGCAGTTCTCGCTCCCTCTCTTGCAGCACTGGTAATTGTAATCTTTCCATTTAAAATCCAACCAAACTCAATCATCCCTAGTATTAATAACATTAAAATAGGTAGCACTAGAGCAAACTCAACTAAAGATTGCCCCTTGGTATCTTTTTTTAATTTAAATATTTTCTTCATATCAATCCCCTCTTTAAATTTTTATATTATGTATATACTAGGTTAGAAAGTTAGTTATATCTTGAAATTTCCATAGAACAAATAATGTACCAATAGCTATTGATACACCATAAGGTACATATAGCTTAGCATTTTCTTCCTCTTTAGCTTCGTCAGAGTATGAAAATCCCTTTAATTTACTTCCTATTATATTTTTTTCACTAAAATCAATATATTTTAAAATAGTTCTTCCTATAACTACAAAGTATTTTCTAAAATAATTAAAGAGTCTACCTTTATATATCAAATAAACAAATACCACACCAATACCAGCAATCGCTGAAAATATAGCCGATATCAGAGTAAATTTCCAACCCATTAAAGCTCCAATAGCAGCCATAAGTTTTACATCTCCCCCACCCATTAAACCTACTGCAAATGGAATAAAGAAAATAGCTAAACCAAGTAGAAAACCCAAAAAGCTAAATCCAATTCCACTTATACCATTTATAATAATATTTAATATTAGTCCAATAAGAATTAGTGGAAATGTTAAAATATTAGGTATCCGTTTATCTTTAGCATCCATAAATGCAGCTGCTAAAAGTAAAAAAATTAATATAAAAATATTCAAATATGTCATCATATATTTAACTCCTAATCTAATAATAAAGATTTTTTTGTAAAAAATGCCCTCTCGAGTATGAGAGAGCATTAAATAATTCTTATACTATAGTATTTTTATGTTTTATTAAGAACCTGGTTTAACAGCTTCCTCTGCACCTTTTAATTCGTTTGAAATCTTAGTCCATATTGAAGTGAGACTTGTTCCAGCCAATTTCATAGCCCCTACACATACTAATGCTATAAGTCCAACTATTAATGCATATTCTACTAAGCCTTGTCCTTGTTCATCATTGATAAGCCTTTTAATTAATTCCATTTTTGGAATCCCCCTTTTTATTGTTTATTTTATATTTAAAAATTATTATTTATAATAATTCTTCTACACAATTAAAATCTATATGCAACTATCTTAGTTTTTATGATTAATTTAAAAACATTTTTAGTTATAATCTTTATTCTCACAATTTCTATTTATTTTGTAATACCCCACCTACTTCAACTATTTCTCCTACCTTTATATCTAATTCTTTTATTTTTCCACTTTGTAGTTCTATCACTGATTTTCCACCTTTAACAAACTTTCCAATCTTCCCCGGATTAAAATCTTCATCTATATAAATAATTTTGTTACTTTTATCTAGATATAAAACATCAATACTAAACTTCATAAAGAAGGTGTGAATTTGGTTGCATGGTTTTATCTGAAGTCCGTCTTTTTCTTGAATCTCCTTTTTAAACATTAACCCTTTTAACCTTTTAAAAAAGCAGTCTGCAATCTGTAAATTTTCTAAAATGACTTCATTCGTTTCCTTATTTATTAAAATCAAAGCTTATCACACTCACTCTCTCAAAATGTTTTTGGAAATTTATGTAACCCACTTTATAATATTAACATTTTCTTGCTTTTATGCAAACTATTGAATTAATATTTTTTAATTTATTTATTAACTATATGATATTTATTTTAATGAACATAAAAAAAACATCTAAAAACTAAGTTTTCAGATGTCTTTTATATTTTTATCCTTAATTCTAAACTTTATTATCTAAAATTTAGTACATTCCGTCCATTCCCATTCCTGGAGCACCGCCCATTGGAGCTGGGTTCTTATCTGGAATATCTACTACTGCTGCTTCTGTTGTTAAGAATGTTGAAGCTACTGAAGCTGCATTTTGAAGGGCACTTCTTGTAACCTTAGTTGGGTCAACGATTCCAGCTTTAATCATATCTACATACTTATCTCTTAGAGCATCATATCCAATTTCTTGAGATGTTGTTCTAACTTTTTCTATTACTACTGAAGCTTCTGCTCCTGCATTTGTAGCTATTTGTCTTAGTGGTTCTTCAAGAGCTCTTCTTACGATGTTTATTCCAACTTGAACCTCTGGAACATCTGAAGTTAATTCTGCAACTGTTGGTATAGCATTGATGTATGCAGTTCCACCACCAGCAATGATTCCTTCTTCAACTGCAGCTTTAGTTGCAGCAAGAGCGTCTTCTATTCTTAGTTTTCTCTCTTTAAGCTCTGTTTCTGTAGCAGCTCCAACTTTAATAACTGCAACTCCACCAGCAAGCTTAGCAAGTCTTTCATTTAATTTTTCTCTATCAAATTCAGAAGTTGTATCTTCCATTTGCTTTTTAATTTGATTTACTCTTGAAGTTATATCTTCTTTGAAACCTTTTCCGTTCACGATAATAGTTATGTCTTTAGAAACTTTAACGCTATCACATCTTCCTAACATATCTAAAGTAGCATCTTTAATATCGTGTCCTAATTCATCAGATATTACAGTACCACCTGTTAAGATAGCTATATCTTGAAGCATTTCTTTTCTTCTATCACCAAAGCCTGGCGCTTTAACAGCAACACAAGTGAAAGTTCCTCTTAATTTGTTAACTACTAATGTAGCTATTGCTTCTCCCTCAACATCTTCAGAGATGATAAGTAATTTCTTACCTTGTTGAACGATTTGCTCTAATATTGGAAGTAATTCTTGAATGTTAGAGATTTTTTTATCTGTAATTAAGATGTATGGGTTGTCTAAAACAGCTTCCATCTTATCTGTATCAGTTACCATGTATGCACTTAGATATCCTCTATCAAACTGCATTCCTTCAACAACTTCAAGTTCAGTTCCCATACTTTTTGATTCTTCTACAGTGATAACACCTTCGTTACCAACCTTCTCCATAGCTGTTGCTATTAAAGCTCCGATTTCTTCATCTGCTGCTGATATAGCTGCAACTCTTGCGATATCTTCTTTTCCATCTACATCTTTAGAATATTTCTTAATTTCTTCTACTGCTTTATCTACAGCCATTCTGATACCAGTTCTGATAAGCATTGGGTTTGAACCTGCAGTAACGTTTTTAAGTCCTTCTCTGATTATTGCTTGAGCAAGTACTGTTGCTGTTGTTGTTCCATCTCCAGCTACATCGTTAGTCTTATTAGCAACTTCTTTAACAAGTTGAGCTCCCATGTTTTCATAAGCATCTTCAAGCTCTATTTCTCTAGCTATAGTAACACCATCGTTTGTTATTAGTGGTGAACCAAACTTTTTGTCTAGAATTACGTTTCTACCCTTAGGTCCTAAAGTTACCTTTACTGTATCTGCAAGAACGTCTACACCTCTCTGCATCGCTCTTCTTGACTCTTCTCCAAATAAAATCTTTTTAGCCATCTGTGTTTACCTCCCCTAATCTAATACTGCAAGTATTTCATCTTGCTTTAATATCATATATTCTTCTCCATCAACCTTAACTTCTGTGCCTACAAATTTAGAGAATAAAACCTTATCTCCAACTTGGACTTCCATATTTATTAATACTCCATTAGAGTATGCTCCTGGTCCTACTGCAACTACTACAGCTTCTTGTGGTTTTTCTTTTGCTGAACTAGCTAAAAGTATTCCGCCTTTAGTAACCTCTTTAGTTTCTACTCTTTTAATTACGACTCTGTCTCCAAGTGGTCTAATGCTCATATAAAACCCTCCTAATTTAATATACTTTATATTATAAACTTATCTCAACTATTTTGTTAGCACTCTTATTCGTCGAGTGCTAACCTCTATAATTAATAATAATGAATTATTATTTTATTATCAAATCTTCAATTTTATTCAATTAATCCATTTCATGTCCTAATTGCAGTTTACCTCTTATTCCCTTTGTTTTTCGAAGATTTACTACCTTTACCGTTATGAAGATTGTGAAAGAACTCTACTATATTATGTCCTTTCAAAATTCCAAATAAAAATAAAGCACCAGACACAATGGCTATCACTATACTTGTAACATAATTTCCCTGATTAATTCCATGACCAAATACGGCAGAAGCTATTATCCACGGAAATCTTCCCATTGATGAATATATAATAAAGTCACTAAGCCTTACATTTGATATTCCTGCTACATAAACTAATATGTCCTTTGGTATTCCAGGAATAAAATATATTATAAAGATAGCTATATTATTACTTCCTGCATCTAATATTTTCTTAAGCTTCGTTAAATTATTTTTCTCTATAAGTCCATTAATAAACTTTTTACCAAGAATCTTGGCAGTAAAATAACCTATCATACTACCAAGGATAATTCCAACTGCAGAAGCCAGCCCCCCTACAACAGGTCCAAAGATATAGCCTCCAGCAATTTGAACCACTTCACCAGGAATAAAGAAAATAACTACCTGTATGACCTGAAGTATAATAAAAGCAAGAATGCTATATGGCCCAAATGAAAGAATTAAGTCTCTAATTTTAACAGGATCTCTAAATATAGTAAATTTTCTCGAAAACACAACATAGGCATAGCCCAATATTACTATAACTAAAGTTCCAATTAGTCCGTTTATAAGATACTTTTTAACCTTGTTATTTTCCTTCATTACTGTCCTTAGCCCCCATCATATCATAAACCTAATTAGAGTATAACCCTAATCTACGTCAATTTTTATATTATTTTCTCTTGCATAATAAAACAGATATTGTTGTGCAAATCCTGAAAGACCCCCAAACTTATCTCTAGCAAATTGTCTTATCTTTGGAAGGGATACATCTGGTGCTACATAGAAATACTGCATAGCTCTCTTTACCCACACATCCACTGGAAATGCAGAGTATTTTCCCATAGAGAATAGCATGATGCAGTCTGCAACCTTAGGTCCAACTCCATTAAAATTCTTAAGCCCTTCATGGCAAGTGTCATCATCACTTAATCTAATAGCAGCTAAGTCATAGGTTCCATTAGATAAATCCTCTAAAGCCTTAACTATGTACTTAGCTCTAAATCCAACACCTAAAGCTTCTACCTCTTCTAATGTAGCCTCTCTAAATTCTCTTAACGTAGGAAAAGCATAATATGTATTACCATTATACTCAAGTTCCTTACCGAAAGTTTTGCTGATATTTTCTATAGCTCTCTTAATCATAGGTATTCTGTTATTAGCAGAAATTATAAAAGAAATTAACATCTCAAAAGGATCTTGCTGAAGTAGTCTAATTCCATGACCAAATTCTACAGCCTTATTAAGAAGCTCATCCTTCTCAAACTCCGCCTTTATAACAGTATAATTTCTCTCTAAATCAAAATACTTTATCCAAATCTCATTAAAATCCTTTAAATTACTATTATATATAGTAACAGTATCTCCCTGTTTTTCAACTTCTATAACTCTTCCAAAAGCAACTCCAATATAATTTCCATCAGGCTGCTGATTCCATCTAAAGCACTGACCACAATCGAAAATGTGGGTAAGCTCGAAGTTCTTTACTTCTGTTAGTACTACTTTATTATCTTGCTCAAGAGCTTGTTTAAAATCCATTATTTATCCTCCTCATTTGTTTTTTCTAATTAAAGATCAATGAACTCCGTGGAATTTTCTCCATCATCCTTAATTTTTTATTTTTAATCTTTCATCTTAAAATATCCACTTATAGCTTTTTATATTATTCACTTATCCACAATATTTAACGCATCATTTCAAAAGAATTTCTACAAAATTCTCTACTCGCTATTTATTTGTTCTCTATTGCCTATTCATCACTACTTTTATGAACTATTTTGTTTCTCTAATAATTATCTTGTCTAAAATTTCCGCTCCTATTTCAACAATATTTGAACATCTAATTTCATCATTTCTATATCTTTCTTTTAGCGATGCACAGTTTAATGTTGTACATTCCTTTTTAAAGTTCTCCATAAACTCTTTTGTAAGTTCCTTTACGTAATCACTTTCATGTGCTCTTTCTTTGGTGAAAATAATTCCTATCACACAGATTGCTCCCGTTGCAACTCCGCAGGTGTCTTCTATTGCCATTCCACCACCAAAGGCTGCCATTGTTTTAAAGGTTTCTTTTGGAAGATTCAAGCCATACTCTTCATTGGCTCCATATAAGATTGTTTCTGCACAGTTTAAGTCGTATTCACTGCCATAATATTTTCTAACCTTCTCTACTAACATAATTTAACCCTCCTTCCTACATTATTAATATTCCGATGCATTTAGCAATATTTACATATACTATATTTATACTATAAAAGAGCCACCTTTTAAAGGACTTTACACAACTTTAAAAGACAGCTCCTTATATGAAAGGTTTTTATATTGTATTTACTACTTCATTTAATTTCTCATCAATTGCCTTAGCAGCTTTTTTCCCAGCTTCCATTGCTAGGATAACTGTTGCCGCACCTGTAACTGCATCTCCTCCAGCATATACCATTTCCTTTGAAGTTAATCCGGTTTCCTCTTCAGCTACTATACATTTATGTCTATTAGTTTCTAACCCTTTTGTTGTAGCTGGAATTAATGGATTTGGTGAAGTTCCTAGAGACATTATTACTGTATCACAATCAATAGTGAATTCAGATCCCTCTATTGTCTGTGGTCTTCTTCTGCCTGATGCATCTGGTTCTCCGAGTTCCATTCTCACACATTTCATTCCCTTAACCCAACCATTGTCATCTCCAAGGATTTCTACTGGGTTAACAAGAAGATCAAAGATTATTCCTTCTTCTTTAGCGTGGTGAACTTCCTCTGCTCTTGCTGGAAGCTCTGCTTCACTTCTTCTATATACTATATGAGACTCTGAACCAAGTCTTAGTGCAGTTCTTGCAGCATCCATAGCAACGTTTCCGCCCCCAACAACTGCCACTGCTCTTCCTGATTTAATAGGAGTTGCATATTCATTTTTGAAAGCCTTCATTAAGTTGTTTCTAGTTAAGAATTCATTGGCTGAGAATACTCCATTTAGATTCTCTCCTGGAATACCCATGAACTTAGGAAGTCCTGCTCCTGAACCTATGAATATAGCATCAAAATTTTCTTCATTCATAAGCTCATCTATAGTTACTGTTTTCCCTATAACCACGTTAGTTTCAATTTTTACTCCTAACTTTCTTATGTTGTTTACTTCATGCTTAACTACAGTATCCTTTGGCAATCTGAACTCTGGAATTCCATATTGTAATACTCCCCCTGGTTCATGAAGAGCTTCAAATATAGTTACCTCATAGCCCATTTTGGCAAGTTCACCAGCGCAAGTTATTCCCGCTGGACCTGAACCTATAACACCAATTTTCTTGCCTTTATTCTCTATTGCTTTAGTTAAATCTACATTGTTTTCTCTAGCCCAATCTGCTACAAATCTTTCTAACTTACCTATTGCAACAGCTTCTCCCTTTATTCCAAGAACACATTTACTTTCACATTGTAGCTCTTGAGGACAAACTCTTCCACATACTGCTGGTAGCGCAGTGTATTTATCAAGAGATTTAGCAGCCTCTGTAAAGTTTTCTGCTTTCACATGCTGAATGAATTCTGGAATATCTATAGCTACTGGACACATAGTGGTACATGGCTTATTTTTGCAGTTTAAGCATCTTGATGCCTCTATTACAGCCTCTTTCTCATTATATCCAAGACAAACCTCATTAAAGTTTGTGGCTCTTACCTTTGGTTCCTGCTCTTTAATTGGAGTTCTCTTCATTCTATCCATTACTTACTTCCTCCTACTGCATAACAGCCTGTAGCATCAGGACTTTTTCCAGACTCTTCTGCTTTATACATAGTGCATCGCTTTAATGCCTCATCAAAGTTAACTTTATGACCATCAAATTCAGGGCCATCCACGCAAGCAAATTTAGTCTCTCCATCTACAGTTATTCTGCAAGCTCCACACATTCCAGTACCATCAACCATAATTGGGTTCATACTAACAACAGTTCTTATTCCAAGCTGTTCTGTAAGCTTGCACATAAACTTCATCATTATCATTGGACCTATAGCCACAACTAAATCATAGTTATTTCCCTCATCTACCAAAGCTTGTAATCTATTAGTAACCATACCTTTAAATCCATAGCTACCGTCATCCGTTGCAACATAAACATTACCTGCAACTTCCTTCATTTCATCTTCTAAAATAACCATTTCTTCATTTTTAAAGCCCATGATAACATCAGCTTTAATTCCATTACCATGAAGCCATTTAACCTGAGGATATACTGGTGCTGCACCAACTCCTCCGGAAATGAACATAATCTTCAACCTCTTAAGCTCTTCCTTATCCTCATCAATAAGTTCAGATTCACCTCCAAGAGGTCCCACAAAATCAAAGAAACAATCTCCTGCTTCATAAGACTCCATCTGTTTTGTACTACCTCCAATAGTTTGTACAACTATCGTAACTGAACCCTCATTAACATCGGTGTCACATATTGTTAAAGGAATTCTCTCTCCTTTTTCATCTACTCTAACAATAATAAATTGACCTGGTTTAGCAGCTTTAGCAACTCTTGGTGCTAATATCTTCATCATGAATATAGAAGGCGCCAACACCTTCTTCTCTAGAATCTTATACATATCATTTCCCCCACCCAAAATTTATTTTTGCCTAATCATAAATTCAACTTTTGTATGTACTTTTTATTCATATTTTACCTATGTATGTATTCGATATCATTGCTTCATTTCCTTCTTTTTTGCATTTTCGACTACATATTGGCTTTGTATAGTTATCATGCTTTTTTTGATGACCAATGAAAGATTGACGCTTCATTAATCTTTCATTTCTCATTTTTCATTCTTCATAAAGAAAGGCTGCATTAAAGCAGCCCCTTTATCTATTTACTATAATCGTAGAATCCTTTTCCTGTTTTTCTTCCAAGCCATCCAGCTCTAACATATTTCCTTAATAAGCTGTGAGCTCTGTATTTTGTATCTCCTGTTTCATGGTATAAAACGTCCATGATAGCAAGACAAACGTCTAATCCGATTAAATCTCCTAGAGATAATGGTCCCATTGGATGATTTGCTCCAAGCATCATAGCTTTGTCGATACCTTCTACTGATGCAACGCCTTCAGCATAGATTCCAACTGCTTCGTTAATCATTGGAATTAATATTCTATTTACTACAAATCCAGGAGCCTCTTCAACAAGAACTGGTTCCTTACCAATTAATTGAGATACTTCTACCATTTTGTTGTAAGTTTCCTCAGAAGTCGCCATTCCTTTGATTATTTCAACAAGTTTCATTACTGGTGCTGGGTTAAAGAAGTGAAGTCCTATAACCTTATCAGTTCTCTTTGTTGCAGTTGCAATTTCTGTAATTGAAAGAGATGATGTGTTAGTTGCAAGAATTGTTTCTGGTTTGCAAATCTCATCTAACTCTTTGAATATTGATTTTTTAATTTCCATGTTTTCTACTGCTGCTTCAATTATTAGATCAACATCCTCTAAGTGGCTTAGTTCAGTTGTTCCACTTACTCTTGATAAAATCTCTTCTGCAGTTTCTTGAGTCATTTTACCCTTTGCTACAAGTTTGTTGATGTTTTTAGTTATCATTGCAAGTCCTCTTTGTACGAACTCGTCTTTAATATCTCTAACAATAACCTCATAACCTTTTACTGCGAAAGCTTGAGCTATACCTGAGCCCATAGTTCCAGCGCCTAAAACACAAATCTTTTTCATAAATAACACTCCTTTTTAATTATGTCTACTTTATATTAGTAATTTGATCTACTTGTTCATTTCATTGTATTGAGCTACAAATTCAGGAAGAATTTTTGAGTAGTCTCCAACTAGAGCTACATCTGCAACCTTCATTATTGGACAATCTGGATCTTTATTGATTGCGATAATGAAGTTTGATTCCTGCATTCCAGCTAAGTGCTGAATTGCTCCTGAAATACCACATGCAATGTATATAGTAGGTCTAACTGTTTTTCCAGTTTGTCCTACTTGAACTGCTTTTTCTACCCAGCCATTGTCAACAGCTGCTCTTGAACCAGCTACTGTTCCACCTAAAGCGTCTGCAGCTTCCTTAAGCCTAGCGAAGTTCTCTTTGCATCCAACTCCTCTACCACCAGATATTACAATTTTAGCTTCCGTAATATCTACTGTTTCTTTTAAAGATTTAACAACCTCTACAATTTCAGTTCTTATATCTGAATCTTCTAGCTTAACATCGAATTTATCTACTTTAAATTCTCTAGATGTATCCGGTTGTAATTTTTCAAATACTCCAGGTCTTACAGTAGACATTTGTGGTCTATGCTCTGCACAAACGATTGTAGCCATTAAGTTTCCACCAAATGCAGGTCTTGTCATTAAAAGATTGTTATTATCATCTTTATCTATATCAAGCCCTGTACAGTCTGCAGTTAATCCTGTTTCAAGTTTTGCCGCAACTCTTGGTCCTAAGTCTCTTCCTATAAAGCTAGCACCTATGAATATGATTTCTGGCTTTTCAGCATTTGCTACATCTGTAATAACCTTTGCATATCCATCAGTTGTATAATGAGATAGCTTCTCATGGTCACATACTAAAACTCTGTCAGCTCCATATACCCCTAATTTATCTGTCATTTCTTCTATATTTTTATGTCCAAGCAGTAACGCTGTTAGCTCAACTCCTAGCTTATCAGCAATTTCTCTACCTTTTCCTAATAACTCCAAAGCAACTTTTTGTAGTTCTCCGTCTCTTTGCTCAGCGAAGACCCATACGCCTTTATAATCTGATATATTCATGGTATAATTCCCTCCTTAAGTGATGATCCAAATCTATACCCTAAAGGGCACTCGTGATTTGGCTAGCAGAAGTTAAGTGAGTGTCCAAATCTCTGATTTGGAAACACGAACTTACTCTTTGAGCACTCCTTCGAATAAAATGAGAAGGAGTTTCATAAATTTAGATCAAGTGCTTTTCTTTTAACTTCTTAAGAGCAATTGTAGCAGCGTCTTTTGGTGTAGCATGGAATATTTCACCTTGTCCTTTTGGCTCTTTAGTCATAGACTTTTTAACCTTTGTAGGTGAACCCTTAAGACCTAATCTCTCTACGTTTACATCTATATCCGCAACTGTCCAAATTTTAACTTCTTTATCAGTAGCCATTGAGAAGATATTTCCTATATGCATATATCTAGGCTCATTTAGAGTTTCGATAGCAGTTAATAGTACTGGAGTGTTAACTCTTACATATTCATAACCATCTTCCCAAGCTCTTTTTACCTTTAATACGCCTGTACTCTCTTCTATAACTTCTTCTACATAAGTTACTTGAGGAATGTTTAAATGTTCTGCAATCTCTGGTCCTACTTGAGCAGTATCTCCATCAATTGCTTGTCTACCTGCAAATATTATGTCGTACTCTAAGCCTTTAATAGCTGAAGCTAATGCATAAGATGTAGCTAATGTATCAGCTCCTGCAAAAGCTCTATCTGTAATAAGTATCGCTTCATCTGCTCCCATTGATAATGCTTCTTCTAAAGCAGCCTTAGCTTGTGGAGGTCCCATTGATACAACTGTTACAGAACCACCATGAAGGTCCTTTAATTCTAAAGCTCCCTCTAAAGCATTCTTGTCATCTGGATTTATAATTGAAGGAACGCCATCTCTTATAAGAGTTCCTGTCTTTGGATCTATTCTAACTTCATTTGTATCTG
>DALZNT010000002.1:0-125600 GCA_032005505.1 Clostridium sp.
CTCGGCTGTTAACCGATAGGTTGGAGGTTCGAATCCTCTTCGCGGAGCCATTTTAATAGATAGTTAAGTATAAGTAGATAATGTAAATTATCTTTTTTACTTTTTTGAATAACTATAAATCAAACACAAAAAAATAGAGAGATGAATATCATCTCTCTATTTTTTTACTCTTTAATAAATATAAGTACTAAATAGCTTTTATATATCTATACTCTTTTAAAGACTTTCCTATAGTTATTTCTTTTATAGTTCCGTCATGGATGAAACCCATTCTTTCATAAAAGGTCCGGGCATGAGTATTTTCCTCAAGAACCCAGAGAGTTGCAGTAGTATATCCTTGTTTTTTTAGTTCATTTAATCCCCAAAAGAGTAGCTTATATCCTATACCTTGATTTATATATTGTGGATAGATATAGAGTCCACCAATTTCACCGAAAGAACTATTCTTATCATTGTCCCTACATTTAACTAGAGCAATAAATCCAACAGCTTTGTCATTATCCAATATTATAGCGTTATTTTCCCAGCTATTAGCTATAGATTTTTCAAAATAACCTTTTCTTTTTTCAGTAGAAATATTATTTAATATTTCATCAGGAATAATATCTTTATATGTGGCCTTCCAGGCTTTACTGCTAATATCCCCGAGAATTTCAGCATTAGTTATGTCAGCATATCTAATTTTATACACAATTATCATCTCCCTGTGGTTAAGTTATAAACAAATTATCATACATTGTGGATTATTTTATAAATTGATATAAGATTATTATATAATAAAAAATAAATTTTACCAAATATAAGAAATATTATGATAGATGTCCCCATAGAATTATAAGGAATGTGTTTAAGTTATCAAGAATAAATAAAAACCTTTGAAAGTTGTAAAAAAAGTACAAACTGTTATGTTATAAGATATTTTATTAAGGTGAAAATATTAAATAGTTTAGTAAATAGAAAAAGTAAAAGATAATAGATAAGTTACAATGAGTACAACTTGATATCAAAAATATTACAAATATTCAGATAATTTAAAAGGAAATAGTAAATTTGTATAGAATAAAATATATATTTACTAATATGTTAACTTAACACACAAAATTTTAGTTTAGGGGGTACGCCTTATGAAAGAGTATAAAAGTAACAACCTAAGAAATGTTGGTTTAATCGGCCATGGTAGTTCAGGAAAAACAAGTCTTATGGAAAGTTTATTATATCATACTAAAGAAATTGATAGAATAGGCAGAGTTGAAGATGGAACTACAGTAAGTGACTATGATGTTGAAGAAAAGAAAAGGCAAGTATCTATTTCTACGTCAGTGGCACATTGTGAATGGAAAGACGTTAAGATTAACCTAGTTGATATGCCTGGATATTTTGATTTTGAAGGAGAGGTTATAGAAGGGTTAAGCGCTATTGATATGGCGATGATAACTGTCTGTGGCGTGTCAGGAATTGAAATAGGTACAGAGAAGGCTTGGAACTATGCTGTAGAGCGTAAATTACCTAGAGCTATCTTTGTGAATAAGTTAGATCGTGAGAATAGTAATTTCGAAAAGGTATTAGACCAATTGAAAGAGAAGTTTGGTATATCAGTTGTGCCAATTCAATATCCAATTGGAAAGGAAAATGAATTTAAAGGAATTGTTAATATAATTTCAAATAGGGCTAGAATATTTAACCCTAAGACTAATGAAATGGATGAAGCAGATATTCCAGCTGAATTAGCAAGCGAGGTAGAGGCATGTAAGCAAATGCTAATGGAAGCAGTTGCTGAAACTGATGAAGAACTACTTGATAAATATTTTTCAGATGGAGAGCTTAGTAATGAAGATATATATCATGGTTTAGTTAAAGCGGCATCAATGGGAGAAATTTGTCCTATAATGTGTGGCTCTGCAACAACAAGTGTTGGAGTAGAAACATTACTTGAAGATATAGTAGAATGTTTTCCATCACCAATAGAAACTAATTCATATGCTGCAAAGGATGCTAATAGTAAGAAAGATATTGAAATTAAAATAAATGAAGATGATTCATTCTCAGCAGTAGTATTTAAAACTGTAGTAGACCCATTCATTGGTAAATTATCTATGTTTAGAGTTATCACAGGTTCTGCAAAGTCAGACACTGCTGTATATAATTCTTCTAAAGAAAAGGATGAGAAACTTGGCTCATTATATTTCTTAAAGGGTAAGAAGCAATACCAAACTACAGAAATTAAGGCTGGAGATATAGGGGCTGTTGCTAAACTTCAGTATACAAGTACAGGAGATACGTTATGTTCATCTAATAAACCTATAATATATGATAGAATATCCTTCCCATTACCAGTATATTCTAGAGCGGTATTAGCTAATTCAAAGGGGGATGAAGATAAGATATCTAGCGGACTGGCAAAGCTTTTAGAGGAAGATCCAACATTCTCAATTTCAAGAGACGTTGAAAATGCTGAAATTGTAATTTCGGGATTAGGTTCAACTCACTTAGAAGTAATAGTAAGTAAGCTAAAGAGTAAATTTGGTGCAGATGTTACTCTTAAAATTCCTAAAACTCCATATAGAGAAACAATTAAGAAATTGGCAGATGTTCAGGGAAAGCATAAGAAACAATCTGGTGGTCACGGACAATATGGAGATGTAAAAATTAAGTTTGAGCCTAGAAATGATGGTGAAGAAGAGTTACAGTTTGTAGATGCTGTAGTTGGAGGAGCAGTTCCAAGACAATACATTCCAGCTGTTGAAAAGGGCCTTAGAGAATGTATAATTCATGGTGTTCTTGCTGGATATCCAGTAATAAAATTAAAAGCTACATTATATGATGGATCTTTCCACCCAGTAGATTCTTCAGAGATGGCATTTAAAGTTGCATCATCTTTAGCATATAAAAAGGGTCTTCAAGAAGCGCAACCAATATTACTTGAACCAATAATGTATGTAGAAATAGATGTACCTGATGATTATATGGGAGATGTTATTACAGACATCAACAAGAAGAGAGGCAGAATTCTTGGTATGGAGCCAGGATTAATGGGTCAAAAGATAATGGGAGAAGTTCCACAATCAGAATTGTATAGTTATGCAACTGATTTAAGAAGCATAACAGGTGCAAGAGGAACATTCACAACAAAATTTGAGAGATATGAAGAAGTTCCTAACGAGATAGTAAATAAAATTATTGCGGATATTAAGAAGGAAGCTTAGAAATAAGCTACAAGGAAAATAATATTAACTGTAAATGGCCTATAGATGAGAATTAAGTCTTGTCTATAGGCTGTTTTTATAAAATTATTTATTTTAAGGTTATTTTTTGTAAATAAGGTTATCATATTATTAAAATATGGTGGAGAGAAACTTTATAAATAAGATGTTCTAGGTATAAAACAATTTACGCTAAGAGAAAGGGGGCTGGTTATGTCAGACTATAAAATGAATATATGTGGAGGAATAAATCTAAGTGACTACAGTTATATTCATGATTACATGGGTATAATAGGTTCAGCTGATAATTTTCAAATTGAGATGAAGGACACTAGTGAGGATGACGTAAAAGTTTTATGCTCCATATTAGAAAGCGATAAGTTTGATATTATAGATAGGCAAGAATGTGATGAAGGCTATCGTATACAGGCTACAAAGAGAAAATAAGGATAACTTTAAAAATAAATAATTTATTTAGAGAGCCTAAAGATTTGCATATTCCTTGAGAATATATTAAAATTGGATTATTAGGATAAAATATACAATGTAAATTTAATATGATACTAATAATATTATTTAGTAATGGACATAGAGTAAGTACGGGGGTTGGTTACTTATGGATAATTTTTCACTTAAGGTTTTGGCGTGCATAACCATGCTTATAGACCATATTGGTGCAATATTGTTCCCAAATGTAATAATATTTAGAGTTATAGGAAGAATAGCATTCCCTATATATGCATTTTTAATTGCAGAGGGATATAGGAGAACCAGAAATATAAAAAAATATATGATAAGGCTTGGAGTTTTGGCTCTTTTATCTCAGGTACCATTTATGATTGCTTTTAATAGTAGGGGGTTAAATGTTTTTTTTACCCTTTTAGGTGGACTTTTGGCTATTTGGGTTTGGGACAAGGAGTGGGATTTTAACAAAAGAGTTTGGCTTATTATTCTTATAGTAGTGCTAGTATCTATATTTGATACTGATTATAGTGTATATGGAATTGCTACTATATTTATATTTAATAAGTATAGTAAGAAATCAAAAGTATTGTGGAGAGCAATAATAGGATTAAATAGTATATATACACTTTCCCTGTGGGAGTATCTTATATTGCCATCAGGTGGAGTAAATTTTAGAGTTTTTTTGCAGGCACTTAGCTTATCAAGTTTGATATTTATTAGTAGATATAATGGTGAAGAAGGACGGAAGATGAAAGGAATATTTTATGTATTCTATCCTGTTCACTTATGTATATTAATTTTAATAAGATATCTAATTTATAGATAATGCAATATGATATAGTTTCTAATAGTTTTTTATTAAATATATTTTAAGGAGGAGAATGATTGTGAATAAGGATTTTTTTGTTCTTAATAGACAAAGACTTGGGGAAAAATTAGGAAGTAATTCTATGGTGGTATTCTTTGCAGGACAAGCTCCATATAAATCTGCTGATGAGGTATATCAGTTTACTCCTAACAGAAATTTTTATTACCTTACGGGCATAGATGAACCTAAAGTAATAATGATGATGATAAATATAGATGGAAAGATAAATGAGCATCTATTTATACAAGAAAGTGATCCAGTGATGGAGAAGTGGGTTGGAAAAACTATAAGTTCACAGGAAGCAAAAGAAGCTTCGGGGATAATGGATATCAGATATATAAAGGATTTTCAAGATACTATAGGAAGTTATTTGAATAGACTTAATGTAGAAAGTATATATTTAGATTTAGAAAGACAAGAGCTTAATATTGCAGCTACTGAATCTCAAGAATTTGCTAAAACTATGATAGCTAAATATCCATATATAAAAATAAAGAACATTTATAATGATATAGCATTGCTTAGAACTACGAAGACTCAAGAAGAAGTTGAATTAGTATCCAAAGCTATAGAGATTACTAAATCAGGTATTTTAGCAATGTTTGAAAATGCTAAGCCAGGCATGATGGAATATGAAGTTGAAGCTTATTTTGATTTTGAATTAAAAAAGAATGGGGTTAAGGATTTTGCATTTCCAACTATTGCAGCGTCAGGAATAAATGGAACTATTCTTCATTATGGATCAAACAATACTCAAACTAAGGATGGAGACTTAATGCTTTTAGATTTAGGTGCTCAATATAAATACTATAATGCTGATATAAGCAGAACTTTCCCTGTGAATGGAAAATTTACTGAAAGACAAAAGGAAATATACAAAATAGTATTAAAGGCTAATGAAGAGGTTATGAAGGCAGTAAAACCTGGAGTTACAACATTGGACCTACAGAAACTAACTAAATCAATATTAGCAGAGGGATGTAAGGCAATTGGACTTATTAAAGAAGATTCAGAGATAGATAAGTATTACTTCCATGGTGTATCGCATCCATTAGGCCTTGATACTCATGATGTAGGGCCAAGAGGTATAGTGCTTCAGCCAGGAATGATTATTACAGATGAACCAGGATTATATATTGAGGAAGAATCTATTGGAATTAGAATAGAGGATGATATATTAGTTACAGAAAACGGATATGTAAATCTTTCAGCAGATATAATAAAATCTGTTGAAGATATAGAAGCTTACATGAATAATTAATTTGAATAACGAGGGGGATTTTAAATGTTAAAAAGGTTCTTAACTTACTATAAGCCGCATAAAAAACTCTTTTTTATAGATATGTTTTGTGCTTTTTTAGTAGCAGCTATGGACTTAGCATTTCCTATGCTAACGAACTTTTTGTTAAAGGATGCTATTCCAAATAAAAACTTAAGAGCAATAATAATTTTCACTATTGTATTAGCGGTATTGTATGTAATTAAATTAATTGCTAACTATGTTGTAGATTATTGGGGTCATGTCATGGGAGTAGGATTACAGTATGATATGAGAAAAGAAGTTTTTGCACATCTTCAAACGCTACCATTTAGTTATTTCGATGATAACAAAACGGGAACAATTATGTCTCGTATTATCAATGACTTAATGGATATATCAGAGCTTGCCCACCACGGACCAGAGGATGTATTTATATCAATAATTACACTTATAGGTTCATTCATATTGCTATGTACTATTAATATTAAGCTAACTTTAATTGTATTTGCATGTATACCTATAATCATAATTTTTGCTATGACTAAGCGAGTGAAGATGTCTAAGGCATTTTATGATGTTAGAAAAAAGGTTGCAGTAGTTAATACTAAGTTAGAGAATAGTATATCAGGCATAAGAGTTTCAAAGTCTTTTACTAATGAAGAGTTTGAAATGGATAAGTTTGATGAAGGAAATACTGAGTTTAGAGAAAGTAGATCCTATGCCTATAAATATATGGCAGAATTCATGTCAGGAATGAGATTCTTCGTAGATATGCTTAATGTTGTTGTTCTAGGTTTTGGTGGATACTTTGTTTATAAGGGAACTTTGGGAGTGGTAGATTTAGCTACATACTTCCTATATATAGCTTACTTCATGAATCCAATTAGAAGATTAACCTCTTTTGTGGAGCAATATCAATCAGGAATGTCTGGTTTCAAACGTTTCGTTGAGTTAATGGATACTAAGTCAGATATAGTTGATAGCCTAGGTGCAAAGGATATTGAAGGAGTTAAAGGTGAAATCGAATTTAAAAATGCCACATTTAAGTATGAAGAAAGTACAGATATTATTTCAAATATTGATTTAAAGATAACAGCTGGAGAAACATTAGCTCTGGTTGGACCATCTGGTGGAGGAAAAACTACTATCTGTAATCTAATACCTAGATTCTATGAACTTACTGAAGGTCAAATAACCATTGATGGTAGGGATATTAAAGATATTACATTAAAGTCTTTAAGAAAAAATATAGGTGTTGTCCAGCAGGATGTATTCCTATTTACAGGTACTATAAGAGATAATATCCTTTATGGAGATCCTGAAGCTAGTGATGCAAAAGTTGAAGAGGCTGCAAAGAATGCAAATATTCATGAGTTTATTATGTCATTACCTCAAGGCTATGACACCTATGTTGGAGAAAGAGGTGTTAAGCTATCAGGAGGACAGAAACAAAGAATTTCTATTGCAAGAGTATTTTTGAAAAATCCTCCAATACTTATATTAGATGAAGCTACATCAGCTTTAGATAATGCTTCAGAATTAATAATTCAGAAGTCACTAGAGGCTCTATCTAAGGGAAGGACTACTATAGTAGTTGCCCATAGATTATCAACAGTTAAGAATGCTGATGAGATTGTGGTATTAACTAGCGGTGGAATATTAGAGCGAGGAAATCATAAAGAACTAATAGAAAATAACTCTATGTATGCTAAATTATATAACTCACAGTTTAATGGATTTATGAGAGAAATAGAATTAGATAAATAGCTGCAATTTATTTTATTGAAAAAGTGTCCTTCAAGAAGAAGGGCACTTTTTTATATTAAATATGGAAAAGTATGGTTATTAACTCGGCAATTGGTTAAACTAGATTATATATAGAAAATATAGGAAATTAATAAGGGGTAGAGTTATGTTTAATAAGTACAATGGAAGATCACGTCAGGTACTAATGTATGCACATAAAGAAGCTAGAAAATTTCAACATAATTATATAGGTACAGAGCATGTTTTACTAGGAATTGCTGAAGAGGGTGGTGCAGCTTCAGAGTTATTAGAAAATGTAAATATAAGCGATAGAATCCTAAGCAAGAAGGTTGAGGATTTCGTAGGGCAAGGTGAGGAGCATGTTCAACAAGAGGATATATTTTTAACGCCTAGAGCTAAGAAACTAATGGAACTTAGTGTGGTAGAGGCAAGAGCCCTTAATGAAGAATTTGTTGCACCAGAGCATATGCTTTTAGCCATAATAAGAGAAGGTGGCGGTGTTGCATATACAATTCTTCAATCATTAGGTGTAGATTTTAATAAGCTAACTAATATGCTACAAGTGGGTTGTCCAAATACTAATACTATGGATGAAGAGAGAGATTGTGAAGGTATTGGAACTGCAAGAAGTATGCTTTTTAAAGATAACAATAGTAATCAGTTTAATGAAGAAATAAAAATAAATACTCCGATACTTAATAAGTATGGCAAGGACTTAACTGCATATGCAAGGGAAGGTAGACTTGATCCTGTAATTGGACGAGAAAAAGATATAGAAAGGGCTCTTGAGATACTATGTAGAAGGTTAAAAAATAATCCCTGTCTAATTGGTGAACCGGGGGTTGGAAAGACCGCTGTAGTAGAAGGTATAGCACATCTTATATATATGGAAAGAGTGCCAGACTTATTAAGAAACAAGAGATTAATAAGTATAAGTATGGCTACAATGGTTGCAGGAACAAAATATAGAGGTGAGTTTGAGGAGCGATTAAAGTCTCTTATAGATGAAATTACTAAGAGTAGTAATATAATTCTATTTATAGATGAGATTCATACTATTGTGGGTGCTGGAGGTGCAGAAGGAGCTATTGATGCTGCTAATATACTAAAGCCAGCTCTTGCAAGGGGAGAGTTACAGTGTATAGGAGCTACAACTATAGAAGAATACAGAAAGTATATAGAGAAGGATTCAGCACTTGAGAGAAGATTCCAACCAGTAGTAGTCGATGAGCCATCTAAAGAAGAAGCTATTATGATACTAAAAGGTCTAAAAGAAAGATATGAATTTTACCATGGAGTTGAATTTACTGAAGAGGCTATAGAAGCCGCTGTAAATTTATCAGTAAGATATATTCCAGATAGATATCTACCGGATAAGGCTATAGACTTAATAGATGAGGCTGGAGCTAAAAGTAGGATAGAAGGAAATTGTACAAGAGGAAATACAGAAGTGGAACTTTTAGAAAGTAATCTAGAGACTCTAATACAACATAAGCTTCTAGCAGTCAGAAATGAAGACTTTGAAAAAGCAGCAACTATTAGAGAGAAAGAAAATGATCTTAGAAATTGCATAAGTACTAAAAGAAGAACTCTTGTTGAAAGTAAGGAGCCAATGAGGATAAGGATTGATGAGGAACAGATTGCTAGAGTGTTGGCAACGTGGACTAAGATACCTATAGAGAAACTAACAGAGAAGGAAACAGAGAAGCTTTTAAATCTTGAGGACATACTTAGAAAAAGAATCATAGGACAGGATGACGCAATTACGTCTATTGCAAAGGCTGTAAGGAGAGCAAGAATAGGATTTAGAGATGGAAGAAGACCTATAGGAAGTTTTATTTTCTTAGGACCTACTGGAGTGGGAAAGACAGAGTTGTCTAAAGCTCTTGCAGAAGCAATTTTTGATGATGAGGATGCACTTATAAGGGTGGATATGACAGAGTATATGGAAAAGCATTCTATATCAAAGTTAATTGGTTCTCCACCTGGCTATGTAGGATTTGATGATGGAGGTCAATTGACAGAAAAGGTTAGAAGAAAACCTTATTCAGTAGTATTATTTGATGAAATAGAAAAAGCTCACCCAGATATTTCTAATATACTTCTTCAAATTTTAGAGGATGGAAGATTAACAGATTCAACTGGTAGAAAGATTGATTTTAAGAATACAATTATTATAATGACATCTAATGCCGGAGCTACAACACTCAAGAAGCAAAACACTATGGGATTTGCTAAAGTAAGTGATGGCAACGATGAAGAATATAAGAAAATGAAGGAAGTAATTCTTAATGACATAAAGGAGATATTCAAACCAGAACTTCTAAATAGGGTAGATGAGACTATTGTATTCCATAAGCTAACAAGTAAAAATATACTGAGTATTACCAATTTAATGGTAGAAACTTTGTGCGAACGAGCTAAGATGAATAGCCTTAATTTAGGTGTTACTGAAGACGTAAAGAAGTATATTAGTAAGCAGGGGGATACTGAGGTATATGGTGCAAGGCCGCTAAGAAGGTTAATTACTCAGTTAATAGAAGATAGAGTATCGGATGAAATACTAAAGGGTAATTTTAATAGAGAGGACAGAATAATGGTTGACATTGAAGATGATAACCTCAAAATTGTTAAATCTATGTAAATGACAGCGTTGTCTTTATATAGAGATAGGTATATAATTACTGTACATGTTTTATCAAAAACCACTTGACTAAAGTGGTTTTTTAATTGTATAGAAATCATGAATTAACGTATTAATATAGTTGGAAAACGTATTAATATAGTTAGAATATGTAGTATTTATAGCAAAAATTATTTAAAATAAATTTAGTATGAGGTGCTTTATGGCCAAGATAAAAAAAATGTTTGTATGTAATGAATGTGGATATGAATCACCCAAATGGATGGGACAATGTCCGAGCTGCAATGGTTGGAATACTTTCGCAGAGGAAGTTAAGGATGAATCAGCAAATAACTTTAAAAGAGCGGTAACAATATCTTCAGGGAATAAGCCTAAAAGTATAACTGAAGTAAAATCTAGTGAGTATGAGAGACTGGACACTGGTATAGGAGAATTAAACAGGGTCATAGGAGGAGGTCTTGTTAAAGGTTCTCTTACTCTTATTTCAGGAGATCCTGGGATAGGAAAGTCTACAATTCTTCTTCAAAGTGCTAGCAATATAGCAAAGAAATATGGTAAGGTTCTTTATGTGTCTGGAGAGGAATCAGAAGAGCAAATAAAGATGAGGGCTGAAAGGTTAAAAGCTACATGTAGTGACCTATATATCGTTTCAGAAACCAATATAGATATAATTGAAGAACATATATTATCTATGGAGCCATCTTTTATAATAATAGATTCTATTCAAACACTGTATAAGGCAACAATAACTTCAGCACCAGGGAGTGTTACTCAGGTTAGAGAATGTACTAATGACCTTATGAGAATTGGAAAGACTAAGAATATACCATTATTTATAGTAGCCCATGTTACAAAGCAGGGCGAATTAGCAGGACCAAGAGTTCTTGAGCATATGGTTGATACTGTGTTATATTTTGAGGGAGAAAGAACTCAAGAATTTAGAATAATAAGAACTATTAAAAATCGTTTTGGAACTACTAGTGAAATAGGAGTTTTTGAAATGAGAGAAACTGGTCTAGAAGAGGTAACTGATGCATCTTCTGTATTCTTACAAGAAAAGTCTATGCAACAGGAAGGTTCTGTAGTTATAGGGATTTTGGAAGGTACAAGACCTATATTAGTAGAAATACAAGCTTTAGCTAGTGAAACAAAAGCTGTCATGCCAAGAAGAACAGCTGTTGGAGTTGATAATCAAAGACTTAGTTTAATTTTAGCAGTATTAGAGAAAAAGCTAAAAGTACCTTTCTATAACTGTGATGTTTATGTCAACGTAGTAGGTGGTCTTAATGTTGATGGAACCTATGGAGATTTAGGAATAGTTTTAGCTCTTATATCTAGTGTTAAGAGCAGGGAAATAAAACTAGAAAATCTTTTAGTAATAGGAGAAGTTGGGTTAACTGGTGAAGTTAGACCTATAACCCATGCGGAGAAGATTGTTAATGAAGCTGTTAAAATGGGATTTACAAATATAATATTACCAGAGAAAAATAAATTGAAGATAACTAATAAAGTGGTAAATCTAATTGGAGTTACAACAGTTAAAGAAGCAGTAGCTAAGATCTTTTAGATTATCTATCTTAACTACATAGGAGGAAATTATGAGGGAACAAAAGCAGAAAGAGCTGATGGGCATATTGAAGATTATGTCACCAGGTACACAGTTAAGAGAAGGATTAGATAATATTCTTAGAGCAAAAACAGGTGGGCTTATTATACTAAGCGATAGAGAGGAAATACTTAAGATGGTAGATGGAGGATTTACAATAAAGTCTGAATATACGCCAGCCTATGTATATGAGCTTGCCAAAATGGATGGAGCTATAGTTATAAGTAGTGATTTAAAGAGAATTTTATATGCTAATGCACAACTTATGCCTAACCATGCTGTTACGACTCAAGAAACTGGAACGAGACATAGAACGGCACAAAGGGTTGCAAAGCAGACGGGAGATATAGTAGTAGCGATTTCACAAAGAAGAAATATAATAAGTTTATATAAAGGTGATATAAAGTATGTTTTAAGAGGAAGTAGTGAAGTTTTAGCTAAGGCGAATCAAGCAATTCAAACTCTTGAGAAATATCAGCTTGTTTTAAATCGTGTAATTAGTAACTTAAACCTGCTAGAATTACAGGATTTAGCTACACTTTTAGATGTAGCTACTGCGATTCAGCGGAATGAAATGGTAATGAGAATAGTATATGAAATAGAAACTTACATATGTGAGCTTGGAAATGAAGGTAGACTTATATCAATGCAGCTATATGAGTTAATTACTGGCGTTGAACAAGAAGGAAGGTTGCTTGTAAGGGATTACTGTAATGATGAGAGTAAGTATCATGAAATTTATAAAAGCATCGAAAAATTATCATCTCAGGATTTATTAGATTTAGATGTAATAGCTAAGGTTATGGGATATCCTGGAGTTCCGTTAGTAGATAAGCTTATTTCTTCTAGAGGATATAGAATATTAAATATGATACCAAGGCTTCCAGCGGGCATAGTGGATAACATGATAAAGCATTTTGGTGAGCTTGAAAAAATTATGAATGCTTCGTTAGAGGAATTGGATATAGTGGATGGAATAGGAGAAGCAAGAGCTAAGACTATAAAGAATGGACTTAGAACCCTTAAAGAAAGATTTATTTTAGACAAACAAATATAGCACAAAGCTGAATACCTTGTGCTATATTTGTTTATATAAAATTATTATAATTACTAATATTTATCTTAAATGAATTTTATCAAAGGTATTTATATTTTTATATTCAGTAAGAAGTATATCGTATAGATTTAAGTCTAAACTATTGCATAGAGAGGTTACGTAAAATAAGTGGCTACCAAGTTCACGTTCAATGACCTTTCTGCAATCGTCACAAATACAGCCTTCAAGGTGTGAGGTAAGTTGAGAATCGAGATCATCTAAGGTTAGTTTATCTAACTCTTCATTACTTAAAGAGTAATTAATATTTTGCTTCTCAGCTTTAATTTTAATACAGCCACAGCTAGTGACAGCTTTCACAACGGATCTGTTAACTCTACTCTGGGACTCCTGTAATTTGGTTAATATATCGAGTATACTTTTATGTCTTAGAAGACAACTATCTACAGAATTTTGAAATTCATCAAATATTAGATCCTTCATAATGTTTCACTCCTTCTAAACCTATGTACTTACTTGAAATATCTTAAATATCTTTAAATATATAATATATCAATATGATGAATATTCATAGGGGGTAAAATTGCAGTTTAGTATTATTTTTTAGATGAATGACTACTAAATTAAACAAAAAACTTTAGGATATATTCTAAAATAGTTAAAATTGTATATACTTAATCAAATTTTAGTTAATATTTTGAGATTTCATTGAAATGAAGATAGCTATAATATATATTATGTTTAATAGGATAATGCAGTATTGTATAAAAACTAAAAGATTATTTAAAATAAGTTAGCCTAATAGGATATTATGGTTAAAAGTTGTAAATAATCAAGTTATAATATAAAAATTTGGAGGAGGTGTTTCGATGCTAAAAAGAATACTTAGAGGCTTATTTACGCTAATTGGCGGAACTCTAGGATATGTATTAGGTGCATGGGGGGTTTCTATGGAATTCGTCACAAAGCTAGGACTGAATAAAATTCCTTTCGCACCAGTTATATTTATTATTTTTTGCATTTTGTTTGTCGCACTTATATTTTATTTTCTTTCACCAGTTTTAAATTCAGCCATTATTAAAAGTATGGAGTATTTAGAAAAGTCAGCTCAGAAGATACCTGTAGTTGATATTGTATTTGCAGGTGTAGGAGCTTTAATTGGACTTGTTATATCGGTATTATTATCTTCATTAATTAGAATTGAGTCAGTAATATTTACAATTATTACAGTTATAATCACCATAATAATAACTGTACTTTGTGCAGATATATGTGTTAGAAAAAAAGATGAAATTATGCATGTTCTCGCTAATGTAAAGAAATCAGGAGCTAATAAAGACGTTAAAAATAAGGCAAATACAGATAAAGGCATACCTAAAGTATTAGATACTTCTGTTATTATTGATGGAAGAATTTTTGATATTTGTGAAAGTGGATTTATTGAAAGTACTTTAGTCATTCCAACCTTCGTATTGGATGAATTAAGACATATTGCAGATTCATCTGACTCTTTAAAAAGAACTAAAGGAAGAAGAGGGTTAGATATACTTAATAAAATTCAAAAGGAATTAAGTATTAAGGTAGAGATATGGGAAGGCGATTTTAAGGATATTAAGGAAGTTGATATTAAGCTTTTAAAGCTTGCCCAAACACTAAATGGTAAAGTAATTACAAATGACTATAATCTAAATAAAGTTGCAGAATTGCAGGGGGTACCTGTACTAAATATAAATGAACTAGCAAATGCTGTGAAACCTGTATTATTACCGGGAGAAGTTATGAAAACCGTAGTAATAAAAGATGGTAAGGAAGCGAATCAAGGAATAGCATACTTAGATGACGGAACAATGATAGTTATAGAGGATGGAAGAAGATATATTGGTGAGAATATTACAGTGGTGGTTACTTCTGTACTTCAAACTGCAGCAGGAAGAATGATATTTGCAAAGCCAAAGGAATAATGGAGACTAAATGGAGGACTTATGGGAAAAAATATAGCCCTTGTTTTGGCAGCGGGTCAAGGTAAAAGAATGGGAGCAGGAATCAATAAACAATTTTTAATGCTCCAAGAAAAACCTATTTTATACCATACTCTAAAAGCTTTTTCAGATAATGATAATATAAATGAAATAGTTCTTGTGTGTGCAGAAAAAGATATGAATTATTGCAAAGAAAATGTAGTCAATGCCTATAGTTTTGATAAGGTTAAAGCTATAGTATTAGGTGGTGCAGAGAGACAAGATTCTGTATATAATGGGTTGAAAGCTATAAAAAGCTGTGATATAGTATTGATTCATGATGGTGCAAGACCTTTTATCACAAATGATATAATTGATGAAGGAATTAGAATGGCAAAAACATATGGTGCATGTACATGTGGAGTTAAGGCTAAAGATACTATTAAGTTAAAGGATGATGAGGGCTTCTCAAGCGAAACTCTTAATAGAGAGGATACCTTCTTAGTTCAGACGCCGCAATGTTTTGACTATAGACTAATTTTAAAATGTCATGAGAAGTTAAATGAAGATAGACAACTGGTTACAGATGATACTATGGTGGTTGAAATGTTTAATCAAAGAGTGTATCTTTATGAGGGAAGCTATTTTAATATAAAGATAACAACTCCAGAAGATATGATAATTGGAGAAAACATATTAAATAGCAAGATGAGAGATTAAAATGTATAAATTTTATAAAGAATTAAATATATAGTATGTGATGATGAAGAATAGTAAAAGCGGAACCACAGAGAGAGAATCCATAGGCTGAGAGATTCTCAATAGCTTTGAACCTGCTTCTGAGCAGTAGCTAAGCTACCGGTGATGAGCCGTTAATAAATTAAGTATAATTTTAGGTGGTACCGCGATAGAACTCGCCCTAATAGGGATGGGTTCTATTTTTTTATTCAATTTTAGATTAAAGATATGTATAAGATATATATTTGAAATAAAAACATAAAAATTTGTATGAGGTGAATTAAATGAGATTATCAAGTATGTTAATTAGTACACTAAGAGAGGTTCCAGGGGAAGCTGAAATAATAAGTCATCAGCTTATGTTAAGAGCTGGCCTTATAAGAAAATCAGCAACAGGGGTATATACTTTTATGCCAACTGGAGTTAAAGTCCTACGAAATGTAGAAAATATAATTAGAGAAGAAATGGATGCAACCGGGGCTCAAGAGCTATCTGCATCAGCTCTAATTCCTGCGTCATTATGGCAAGAGTCAGGAAGATGGGATGCTTATGGTCCAGAAATGTTTAGATTAAAGGATAGAAATGGTAGAGATTTCTGCCTTGGACCTACTCACGAAGAGATATTCACAGATTTAGCGAAAAGTGAAATTAAATCATATAAACAATTACCACTTAACTTATATCAAATTCAAATGAAGTATAGAGATGAGAGAAGACCAAGATTTGGAGTTATGAGATCTAGAGAATTCTTAATGAAGGATGCATATAGTTTTGATAAGGATAATGAAGGTTTAGATAAAGCTTATGATAAGATGCATGATGCTTATCACAATATATTCACTAGATGTGGATTAGAGTTTAGTGCTGTAGAAGCAGATTCAGGAGCTATAGGAGGTTCAAGTTCTGCAGAGTTCATGGTTAAATCTGATAGCGGAGAAGATGAAATAGCTTTCTGTTCTGAGTGTAGCTATGCTGCTAACACAGAGAAGGCCACATCTATGTTAGGTGAAAAGTCTGTTGAAGAAGATAAGGAATTAACTAAAATAGCTACTCCAGATGCAAGAACTATAGAAGAACTAGAGAAGTTCTTTAACACAAGCAGTAATAGTTTTGGGAAAACTCTTATCTATAAAGTTGGGGAGAGAGTTATAGCTGTTATGGTTAGAGGAGATAGAACTCTAAATGAGACTAAGGTTGTAAATGCTTTAGGTGGAAATGTAGAGCTAGAAATGGCTGATGAAGAAACTGTTTTAAAAGCAACTTCAGCTCAAGTAGGTTTTGCAGGACCAGTAGGGTTAAAGGTAGATTTATTATTAGTAGATGAAGAGCTAGTTAATAGGAAAAACTTTATAGTTGGAGCTAATGAAACAGGATACCATTATGAAAATGTAAACTATGGTAGAGATTTTGAAGGAACTGTTGGTGATTTCAGAACTGTAGTAGAAGGTGATTCTTGTCCTAGATGTGGAGCATCAATAACTATTAGAAGAGGCGTAGAGGTAGGACATATATTTAAGCTTGGAACTAAATATTCTAGTGCTATGGGAGCGAATTATCTAGATGAAAATGGTAAGGAACAGCCACTAGTAATGGGATGCTATGGGATAGGAGTTAATAGAACTATAGCTGCAATTATAGAACAGCATCATGATGAGAATGGAATAGTATGGCCAATGGAGATAGCACCACATAAAGTTGTAATAATGCCAGCTAACATGAAGAATGAGGAGCAGGTTGCAATTGCAGAAAAGCTATATGAGGAGCTTAAAGCTAGTAGAGTAGAGGTTCTTCTTGATGACAGAAATGAGAGAGTTGGAGTTAAATTTAAGGATTCTGATTTAATAGGAATTCCAATGAGAATAACTGTAGGTAAGAAGGCTGCTGAAGGTATAGTAGAATTCAAATTAAGAACTGAAAAGGACATCGAGGAAGTATCTATAGATAATGCATCGGAGAGAATTAAGACTGAATTAACAAGGAACAATATTAGATTCTAATATTAAATAAGACTATACTAAAGCTAACAGAGTATAGTCTTATTTGTTTATAACCGTTAAAATTGGTTAGAGTTATATATTAGATAGATTAGTCTTAAGATTAGAGGATTGAAGAGGGGATTTTCAAATATGTCTAGGAAATAAGAAGAATATAATCTATAATTGTATGTAACTATAGATTATGAAATTATATTTCTAAGGAGAAACTTATGGAATTTGATATACTAAAGGAAAAGTTTAGAGCTGAAGAAGCACATCTAATTAGTCCGTTAACGCTTGCATTCATAGGCGATTCAGTTTATGAAGTATTTGTTAGAACTTATTTACTTAGTGAAAATAAGTCTATGAAGGTGCAACAATTACATTTAAAAACTGTAGGATATGTTAAGGCTAAGTCTCAAAGCAACTATGCAAAGGTACTTTTAGACCTATTGAATGAAGATGAAATGGCTGTATTTAAAAGAGGTAGAAACACTAAGTCCAGTACCCCTAAGAATGCAGACGTAGGTGAATACAGATGGGCTACTGGATTTGAAGCAATTATAGGATATTTATATATTTCAGGTAAGACAGAGAGATTGAACTATTTGCTTAATAAGATTATTGAAGTGGGGGAAGAGACTAATGTTAAAGGTTAAAATTTTAGAGCATACTCCAAATCCGGAGAAAGTTATAGCATCAGCAGCTAAGTTATGCTATAGTTCAGTAGGCGTAGATGAGATAACAGAAGGAATGACAGATGAATCTACAAGCAAATTCATAAAAATGTTAGCTAGTTATGGGCATGAATCACCTATGGAGCATGTTAGTTTTACATTTGCTATAGAAGGAGTATCAAGAAGTTTAACTCATCAATTAGTTAGACATAGAGTTGCATCTTACTCACAACAAAGTCAAAGATATGTTAAGTTAGCTGCATTTGAATATATAATTCCACCAGCTATTGAGAATAATGAGGAATGTAAGAAGATTTTCGTAGATGCTATGAATAAGAACCAAGAAGATTATGATAAACTTGTTGAAATACTAAAAGAAGAGGCATTACAAAAGTTTGTTAAGAACTTTAAGGAGTCTAAGAAAATTGATGCTTTAACTGAGAAACAGTTGAAATCTTTGAATTCAAAAGCTGAGAAAGTTGCTATTGAAGATGCTAGATATGTATTTCCAAATGCGTGTGAAACTAAAATTATAGTGACTATGAATGCAAGAGAGCTTATGCACTTCTTTAAACATAGATGTTGTGATAGAGCACAATGGGAGATTAGAAATATGGCTGACGAGATGCTTAGACAAGCAAAAGCGGTAGCGCCAAATATATTTTTAGGCTGTGGACCAAGCTGTGTTAAAGGAGCTTGTTCTGAGGGAGCTATGAGTTGTGGAAAAGCTGCTGAAATGAAAGAAAAGTATAATCTTATATAAAGTGATTATCATAGTTAAGGTATAGGTGAATTTAGAATTTTAAGTGAAACCTATAAATATAAAGTGAAACACATAATAAACTAAGGTAAAATATTAAACACAAGGGTAATAGGAGAGATAAATATGGAATATGGAAGAAAAGGTAAAAAGAGTACTGGAGCAGGAGACGCTGCAAGACCAAAGCGTACTGGGAAAAACAGAAGAGATCAGCATGTAACAAAGTTTGGTGATGGAACTGAATATAGAAGAGAATTAGCACCAGCTGCGAGAGAAGAAAGAGGTTATACTAGAAGAGAACAAGTTCAGGAATATAGTAGATCAGATAAATTTGAAGCTAATTCTAGAGAAGACATGATTGAAGGAAGAAATGCAGTTATAGAAGCCTTAAAATCAGATAGAACAATTGAGTACATAATGATAGCTAAAGGTGATACTAAAGGGTCTATTAGCGTAGTTTCAGCATTAGCTCAAGAAAAGTCAGTAGTTGTTAAATATGTTGAGAGAGTTAAATTAGATGGTATGACTCAAACAGGAGCTCACCAAGGAGTTATTGCAATAGTAACACCATATAATTACTTCTCTATAGAAGATATACTTGCAAATGCAAAAGAGAAAGAGGAAGATCCATTCATTCTTGTTCTTGATGAAATAGAAGACCCACATAACTTTGGTTCTATTATAAGAATTGCTGAAGTGTGCGGAGTTCATGGAATAATAATTCCAAAGAGAAAAAATGTTGGAGTTACACCTACAGTATATAAGACTTCAGCAGGAGCTACAGAGCACATTAAAATTGCTAAAGTTACAAATATCAATGTAGCTGTAGATCAACTTAAAGAAGCTGGAATATGGGTATACGGGGCAGATATGCGTGGAGAAAAATATTGCTATGATTCAGATTTAAGAGGTCCAGTTGCATTAGTTATTGGTAGTGAAGGGAAAGGAATTTCAAAACTTACTAAGAATAAGTGTGATGTATTAGTTAAAATTCCTATGGTAGGAAAAGTTAACTCTCTAAATGCATCAGTTGCTTGTGGAATGATAAGTTATGAAATATTAAAACAAAGACTAAAATAGGGTAATGAGGTTTTAAAGTTGAAACATATTTTCGTGGATGGATATAACGTAATTAACAGTTGGCCAGAATTAAATAATTTAAAAAATGATAGCTACGAAAGTGCAAGGAGTAAGCTTATAGACTTACTCCTAAATTATGCTGCCTTTAAGGGGTGTAAGGTGGTATTAGTATTTGATGCCCATATGGTTAAGGGGAGCCTAGAGAAAAAAGAAAAAGTAGGAAACTTAACTATTGTATTTACAAAGGCGGATGAAACTGCGGATAGTTACATAGAAAGAACTGTAAATAATATAGGAAGAAAATCAGAGGTCTATGTTGTGACCTCTGACTCTTTAGAACAGCAGTTGGTTTTTCAAAGGGGAGCCAATAGAGTATCATCAATAGAGTTTTATCATTGGATAAATGATGAAAAAAGTAGAATAGCAAAAAGTTGTGAAAGTGTAGGGGGAACCTGCAGAAACCTATTTGAAGAAGCTATTGACAAAGAAAGTGCTGAAAAATTAGAAAAGATTAGGAGAAGTAGGTAATAAATCTTGACTATACAAAATTTGTTAAGGTATAATTTTAGTTGAAGTTATTCACGCTTTGGAGGGGATATTGTTGGGGAATGATAATGGCAATAATGAACACAACTCCATATTTGTAGGGAAAAAGGACGAAGAAATAGTAGCTATGGCAAAAGAAGGCAATGATAGGGCCTTGGAGTATCTTCTCTGTAAATATCAGAACTTTGTGAAATCCAAAGCAAAATCCTATTTCTTAATTGGTGCAGACAAGGAAGATATATACCAGGAAGGAATGATTGGGCTTTTTAAGGCTATAAGAGATTTTAAAGATGACAAGCTTGCATCCTTTAAGGTTTTTGCAGAGTTATGTATAACTAGACAGATAATAACAGCAGTTAAGACTGCAACTAGACAGAAGCATATTCCGCTTAATACCTATATATCTTTAAATAAACCTATATATGATGAAGAATCAGATAGGACATTATTGGATATAATATCCGGTATAAAGGTGTCCGATCCTGAGGAGCTTATCATAGACCGAGAAGAGATGGAGAATATAGAAAGTAAAATTGAAGAAGTTTTATCAAGTTTAGAAATGGAAGTTCTTAATTCATACCTTGATGGTAAATCATATCAGGAGATTGCTAGTGATTTAGATCGCCAGGCAAAGTCCATTGATAATGCTTTACAGAGGGTGAAGAGAAAACTAGAAAAGTGTTTGGAACAACACTGAAACTTTGTTGACAAATGAAAAGAACTCATATATAATAAGAACCTGATAAAAGTATTTTATAAGCTTTAAATTAGTATTGAATGCTCATATAGCTCAGTAGGTAGAGCGTCACCTTGGTAAGGTGGAGGTCACCGGTTCAATCCCGGTTATGAGCTCCAATTAAATTGCAACACACGTGGATAAGTTTACATTAATTAAGTGAAAATAAAAATGTTTTCTAATTAAGGAGGAATTTTAAATGGCTAAGGCAAAATTTGAAAGAAGCAAACCACACGTTAATATCGGAACTATAGGTCACGTTGACCATGGTAAAACTACATTAACAGCAGCTATAACATCAGTATTAGCAAGCAGAGGATTCGCAGAAGCGTTCAACTATGCTGATATCGATAAAGCACCAGAGGAAAGAGAAAGAGGAATCACAATCAACACTTCACACGTAGAGTATGAAACAGAAAACAGACACTACGCACACGTTGACTGTCCAGGACACGCAGACTATGTTAAGAACATGATCACAGGAGCTGCACAAATGGATGGAGCTATACTAGTTGTATCTGCAGCAGATGGTCCAATGCCTCAAACAAGAGAGCACATACTACTTGCATCAAGAGTAGGAGTACAATACATAGTTGTATTCTTAAACAAAGCAGACATGGTAGATGACCCAGAATTATTAGAATTAGTTGAAATGGAAATCAGAGAATTATTATCTGAGTATGACTTCCCAGGAGATGATATTCCAATAATAACAGGATCAGCATTAAAAGCATTAGAGAGTCCAACAGATGAAGCAGCAACACAATGCATCATAGACTTAATGGAAGCAGTAGATAGCTATATCCCAACTCCAGAGAGAGCAACAGATAAAGCATTCTTAATGCCAGTAGAGGACGTATTCACAATTACAGGAAGAGGAACAGTTGCAACTGGAAGAGTTGAGACTGGAGTACTTCATGTAGGAGACGAAATCGAAATCGTAGGATTAAGCGAAGATAAGAGAAAAGTAGTATGTACAGGAGTAGAGATGTTCAGAAAACTTCTTGATGAAGCACAAGCTGGAGATAACATCGGAGCACTATTAAGAGGAGTACAAAGAGCGGACATCCAAAGAGGTCAAGTTCTTGCAAAAACTGGATCAGTACACCCACATACAAAATTCGTAGGTCAAGTATATGTACTTAAAAAAGAAGAGGGTGGAAGACACACTCCATTCTTCGATGGATACAGACCACAATTCTACTTCAGAACAACTGACGTAACAGGATCAATCAAATTACCAGACGGAATGGAAATGGTAATGCCAGGAGACCACATCGACATGAACGTTGAATTAATCACTCCAATCGCAATGGATGAGGGATTAAGATTCGCTATCAGAGAAGGTGGAAGAACTGTAGGATCAGGAGTTGTTACTTCTATAATTAAATAGTTCTTTAAAAAATGAATAGGACTTGGGTATAAACCTAGTCCTATTAGAAGAAAAACCGGTAGGGTGAAAATTGTAAGTAATAAAATGGTTTAACTCGAGGAATTATTTACATTTGACATGACCAATAAGTTATGTTAAATTGTTTGAGTAACAAGTTGCAGTTAAAGATAACTATTAATTATTTAAAGCTTTATTGGATTTTTTATAAATTGAAATTAATTACGCGCAAACTAGGAGGTGTTGATTGTGAGAGTTAAAATAACTTTAGCATGTACTGAATGTAAACAAAGAAACTACAACACAATGAAAAACAAGAAAAATAATCCAGACAGAATCGAAATGCAAAAATACTGCAGATTCTGCCACAAACATACACTTCATAAAGAAACAAAATAGTTCTTTCAGAACTTCAAATATTTTGGGGATGTGAATAAAATGGCTGAAAAAGTTGATGTTAAAACAATAGAACCGAAAAAACGAATGAAGATAGTACAGTTCTTTATCGACTTAAAAGCAGAATTTAAAAGAATAACATGGCCAGCTAAAGATGAAGTGAAAACTGCCTTTGTGGCTGTAGTATGCTTTTGTCTTCTTTATACAATAACTGTAGGTTTGTTAGATGCTGGGTTTAAAAACCTTTTTAATTTGATTTTTAAATAATTTAAAAGGGAGGTAAAGGGGACGTTGTATTATGACCCCTAGAGCTATGGCAGAAGAAAAAGCAAAATGGTATGTAGTTCATACATATTCAGGATACGAAAATAAAGTAAAAGCTAACCTTGAGAAGGTTATAGAAAATAGAAATCTTCAAGAGTTCGTTCATGACATACAAGTGCCTATGGAAGAACAAGTTGAAATCAAGGATGGCAAAGAGAAAACTATTCTAAGAAAAGTTTTCCCTGGATATGTTATGGTTAAAATGGTTATGACTGATGATTCTTGGTATATCGTAAGAAATACAAGAGGGGTTACTGGATTTGTAGGTCCTGGATCAAAGCCTGTAGCCTTAACAGAAGACGAGATTCATAACATGGGAATTGTTGAAAGACAAGTGAACATAGATGTGGAAGTAGGAGAACAAGTGAGAGTCATATCAGGACCATTTGAAGACTTCTCTGTAGTTATTACCGAGATATCTATAGAAAAACACAAGATTAAGGGATTAGTAAACATGTTCGGCAGAGAAACTTCTGTTGAGCTTGATTTTAATCAAATACAAAAACATTAAGACTTAGTAGGGCAAATCCAAAGGATTAGTTCTATTTAAGTGGGAGGACTGAAAAGTCCGCTTACCACAATATAGGAGGTGTAAACTCATGGCTAAGAAAATAACAGGAATGATAAAACTTCAACTTCCTGCAGGGAAGGCAACACCAGCACCACCAGTAGGACCTGCACTTGGTCAACACGGTGTAAACATTATGGGATTCTGTAAGGAATTCAACGCAAAGACTGCAGATCAACCAGGTATGATAATACCAGTAGTAATATCAGTATATCAGGACAGATCTTTTAGTTTCATACTAAAAACTCCACCAGCAGCAGTTCTATTAAAGAAAGCAGCTGGAATCGAGAGTGGTTCAGGCGTTCCAAACAGAACTAAAGTTGCAACAGTTTCTAAAGCAAAAGTTAGAGAAATTGCTGAGCTTAAGATGCCAGACTTAAACGCTGCATCAGTAGAAGCTGCTATGAGCATGATAGCTGGAACAGCTAGAAGCATGGGAATAGTAATCGAAGAGTAATTCAATTAATTCGGTGGGAGGTAAAACCGTTAGTACCACAAAGGAGGATGCAAAATGGCTAAAATGGGAAAAAACTACATAGAGAGTGCTAAATTAGTAGACAAAAATGCTCTATATACACCAGCAGAATCTATGGAGCTTGCAATAAAAACATCAAAAGCTAAATTTGATGAAACTATCGAAGTTCACGTAAGACTTGGTGTTGACCCAAGACATGCAGATCAACAAGTAAGAGGAGCAGTAGTGCTTCCACACGGAACAGGTAAAACTGTTAGAGTATTAGTATTCGCTAAAGGAGAAAAAGCTAAAGAAGCAGAAGCTGCTGGAGCTGATTTCGTTGGAGCTGAAGAACTAGTAGATAAGATCCAAAAAGAAAACTGGTTTGATTTTGATGTAGTTGTAGCTACTCCAGATATGATGGGTGTAGTTGGAAGACTAGGTAGAGTATTAGGACCAAAAGGATTAATGCCAAACCCAAAATCAGGAACAGTTACATTTGATGTTGCTAAAGCTTTAAATGATATTAAAGCTGGTAAAGTTGAGTACAGAGTTGATAAAACTGCTATCGTACACGTAGGAATTGGTAAGAAGTCTTTCGGAACTGAAAAGTTACAAGACAACTTCCACACTTTAATGGAAGCTATAGTTAAAGCTAAACCAGCTGCAGCTAAGGGCCAATACATTAAATCAGTTACTGTAGCATCAACTATGGGACCTGGAGTTAAAGTTAACCCAACAAAAGTTTTAGATTAGTATTGCATTATGCAGAGTAATCTGCTATAATACAAAGAGTTGAATATATTTCCGCAGACAGTAGGTGCATAAAGCGTAACTTATACCTACCGAGGATACTGATAAATGATTTTATTGGTCTCTTCGTGTGTCTACGGAGAGACCTTAATTTTTGGAAAAATACAGTGAAAACTGTAAGGAGGTGGACACATAGTGCAAAGTAAAAATAGATCTTTAAAAGAAGCAAAAGTTGCTGAAATAAAGGAAAAGTTACAAAACGCTCAAGGAGTTGTTCTTAGTGAGTATCAAGGACTTAACGTTGAACAAGATACAGAATTAAGAAAAGCACTAAGAGAAGCAGGTGTGGAATATAGAGTATACAAAAATACACTAGTTGCATTAGCTGCTAAAGAATTAGGAATTGAAGGATTAGATCAATATCTTCAAGGGCCAGTTTCAATAGCTCTAGGATATGAAGATCCGACAGCTCCAGCAAGAGTTTTAAATGACTTTGCAAAAACTCATAAGAAACTTAAATTAAAAGCCGGAGTAATTCAAGGTGCTCTATACGGAGAGGCTCAAATTGTTGAGATCGCTTCTATACCATCAAGAGAAGTACTACTTGCAAAACTACTTGGAAGCTTCAAAGCTCCACTTTCAAACTTAGCATACTTATTAAGTGCTGTAGCTGAGAAAAAGGGCGAAGAAGTAGCAGAGTAATATAATCTAACGTAGAGTTAGGACAATAACAAAATTATTATTTAAAAAAATTCGGAGGTGCATTTTAAAATGACAAGAGAAGAGATAATTCAAGCTATTAAAGATATGACTGTTTTAGAATTAAACGAGCTAGTAAAGGCTTGTGAAGAAGAATTTGGAGTAAGTGCAGCAGCACCAGTAGCAGCAGTAGGAGCAGTTGCAGGAGCAGCAGTAGAAGAAAAAACTGAGTTCGACGTAGTATTAACTAACGCTGGAGCTGCAAAAATTAAAGTTATAAAAGTTGTTAGAGAATTAACTGGATTAGGATTAAAAGAAGCTAAAGATGTAGTAGATGGAGCTCCTAAAACTGTTAAAGAAGGCGTAAGCAAAGAAGACGCTGAAAGCATGAAAGCTAAACTTGAAGAAGTTGGAGCATCTGTTGAAATAAAATAGTAGATCTTTAAAAGATTTATATTTTGGAGTACTTAGATTAAGTACTCCATTTTTGTAACGAAAGAATTTTATGAAGAATAAATAGAATTATAATTTATAAAAATAAAGATTGACAATGATATTGCTTAGTGATATCATAATTCAATGCGAATAAAGTATATTAAATCATGTATTGTATTTTAAAAACAGTAAAAAATTAGGTGAAACCTTATGGGTTTGCGGACTATGAATAATTTTTTAGATTTTGGGTAGAATTGCATGATGAACAAGTGTGAGTCCGAAACACAAAGTCCTAGGGGAAAGTGTGTCTTGGGTTATTTTAGTTTATACAAGGGGTGAAAATAATATGGTACATCCTGTAAAAGTTGGTAAAAGGGAAAGAATGAGTTTTTCCAAGGTAAAAGAAACAGCTGAGATGCCAAATTTAATTGAGGTACAATTAGACTCATATAATTGGTTTTTAGCTGAAGGTTTGCATGAGGTATTTGGTGACATTAATCCAATACAAGACTATACTGGCAATTTATCTTTAGAGTTTGTCAACTATAAGTTAGATATGGATAACATTAAGTACTCTATTGAACAGTGCAAAGAAAGAGATACTACTTATGCAGCACCATTGAAGGTGAAAGTTAGACTACAAAATAATGAAACAGGAGAGATAAAGGAGCAAGAAGTCTTTATGGGTGATTTCCCACTTATGACTGATCAAGGTACCTTTGTTATTAATGGAGCTGAAAGAGTTATTGTTAGTCAGCTAGTCAGATCTCCAGGAGTATATTACAAACAAGAAGTAGACAAAACAGGTAAGAAATTATATTCTGCAACTGTTATACCGAACAGAGGAGCATGGCTTGAGTACGAGACAGACTCCAACGATATAATATATGTAAGAATAGACAAAACAAGAAAGCTACCTATTACAGTACTTATGAGAGTAATGCTTAACTATGGTAGCGATGCTGAGATACTTGAAATCTTCGGTGAAGATGAAAGACTTAAAGCATCACTTGAAAAAGATAATACAAAAGATAAGAATGATGCGCTATTAGAAATCTATAAGAGATTAAGACCTGGTGAACCACCAACTGTGGACAGTGCCATTTCACTAATAGAATCATTATTCTTTGATGCAAAAAGATATGATTTATCAAGAGTTGGTAGATATAAATTCAATAAGAAATTAGCTATCAGACTAAGAATTATGAATCAAATTGCTGCCGAAAACATAATTCACCCAGAAACTGGTGAAATTATCGTTGAGAAGGGTAGTAGAATAGATAGAGAATTAGCAACTGATATTCAGAACTTAGGAATAAATTCTGTAGATATTCAGGTTGATGATAGAGTTATGAGAGTCATCGGAAACAACTTTGTTGACTTATCTAAATATGTAAGCTTTGATATTTCGGATTTACACGTTAAAGAGTATGTTCACTATCCAACATTAAAAGAGATATTAGATACATACACTGATGAAGCTGACATAAAAGAGCAAATAAGATCAAATATTACAAGACTTGTTCCTAAGCACATAATCAGAGATGATATATATGCTACATTAAGCTATGAACTTGGCTTACCATACGGAATAGGAAATATAGATGATATAGATCACTTAGGAAATAGAAGATTAAGATCTGTAGGAGAATTATTACAGAACCAATTCAGAATTGGTCTTTCAAGAATGGAAAGAGTAGTTAAAGAAAGAATGACTGTTCAAGACCAGGAAATAATTACTCCACAAGCTTTAATCAATATTAGACCAGTTGTTGCATCAATAAAGGAATTCTTCGGAAGTTCACAGCTTTCACAGTTCATGGATCAAACAAATCCATTATCTGAGTTAACTCATAAGAGAAGACTGTCAGCGTTAGGACCTGGAGGATTATCAAGAGAAAGAGCTGGTTTCGAAGTAAGAGACGTTCACTACTCTCACTATGGAAGAATGTGTCCGATAGAAACACCAGAAGGACCAAACATAGGTCTTATTAACTCATTAGCTACTTTTGCTAAGGTTAATGAATATGGATTTATGCAGACACCATATAGAGTGGTTGATAAGAAATTAGGTAAAGCTATAGATAAAATAATCTATATTACTGCTGATGAAGAGGATAACTACCTAGTAGCACAAGCAAGTGAGCCACTAGATGCAGAAGGTCACTTCATAGACAAAAAGGTTACTGTTAGAGCAAGAGAAGAAGTTATCGTTGTAGATAAAACAGAGGTAGATCTTATAGATATATCTCCAAGACAAATCGTATCTGTAGCTACAGCTATGATACCATTCCTTGAGAATGACGATGCTACTCGTGCACTGATGGGATCAAACATGCAACGTCAAGCAGTACCTCTATTAAAAACACAAGCACCAATTGTTGGTACTGGAATAGAATATAAAGCTGCAGTAGACTCAGGGGTATTACCTAAGGCTAAAAATGCAGGGGTTATATCTTATGTAAGTGCTAACGAAGTTAGAATAAAAAGAGATTCAGATGGTGGTATAGACACTTATAATCTATTAAAATTCAAGAGATCAAACGCAGGAACATGTGTAAACCAACGCCCTATCGTTGATAAAGGCGAAAGAGTTGAAGTAGATACTGTTTTAGCTGATGGTCCTTCTACAGATCTAGGAGAAATCGCTCTAGGTAAGAACATCAGAATGGGATTCATAACTTGGGAAGGTTATAACTATGAGGATGCTATGCTTATTTCTGAAGAACTAGTAAGAGAAGATGTCTTTACTTCTGTTCATATAGAAGAATATGAGTCAGAGGCAAGGGATACTAAGCTAGGACCTGAAGAAATTACTAGAGATATTCCGAACGTTGGAGAAGATGCCCTTAAGGATATCGACGAGCGTGGAATAATTAGAATAGGTGCTGAAGTGAGATCTGGAGATATACTAGTAGGAAAAGTTACTCCAAAAGGAGAAACTGAACTTACAGCTGAAGAGAGATTACTAAGAGCAATATTCGGAGAGAAAGCTAGAGAAGTTAGAGATACATCACTAAGAGTTCCTCACGGTGAAGCAGGTATAATCGTAGACGTTAAAGTCTTTACAAAAGATAATGCTGATGAACTTCCACCAGGAGTAAATCAATTAGTAAGATGTTATATAGCTCAAAAGAGAAAGATATCTGTAGGAGATAAGATGGCTGGACGTCACGGTAATAAAGGGGTTATCTCTAGAGTATTACCAGAAGAAGATATGCCATTTTTACCAGATGGAAGACCACTTCAAATCTGTCTGAACCCACTAGGGGTTCCATCTCGTATGAACATCGGTCAGGTACTTGAGGTTCACTTAGGATGGGCAGCTAGCGAATTAGGATGGCATATAGCTACGCCTGTATTCGATGGAGCTTTAGATACAGAGATTCAAGATTGCTTAGAGCAAGCAGGATATAATAGAGATGGAAAGACTGTTCTATACGATGGAAGAACAGGTGAACCATTTGATAATAGAGTAACAGTTGGATACATGTATATCTTAAAACTTCACCACTTGGTTGATGATAAGATACACGCAAGATCAACTGGTCCATACTCACTAGTAACTCAACAACCACTTGGTGGTAAAGCTCAGTTCGGAGGACAAAGATTTGGAGAGATGGAGGTTTGGGCTCTAGAAGCATACGGAGCTGCACACACACTTCAAGAAATCTTAACTGTTAAATCCGATGACGTTGTTGGAAGAGTTAAAACTTATGAGGCTATAGTTAAGGGCGAGAATATTCCAGAACCAGGTGTTCCGGAATCATTCAAAGTACTTATTAAAGAACTTCAAGCTCTATGCTTAGATGTTAAGCTGCTTGATGAAAGCCTTGAAGAGATAAAACTTAAAGAATCTGTAGATGATGATGTTGAAGAGTTAGAAGTAAACATAGAAGGTAAAGAAGATGTTATTCCAGCTGAACCAGCTAAAGAATTCGTTGAGCCTTTAAATGTTGATGGATCTGATGTTGGAGTTGAAGAAGAAGCTGATTTCGATGATATAAAATTAGACGAATTTAGTGAAGACTTAGATGAAGATTTAGACATTAACTTAGAATCTGATTTGGATAGCGATTTAGTTTTAGATGATTTTAATGATGAACACTAAATGGAAGGGAGGATGTACCCTTGTTTGAATTAAATAATTTTGATGCAATACAAATAGGGCTAGCTTCACCAGAACAGATCAGAGAATGGTCTAGAGGAGAAGTAAAGAAACCTGAAACAATAAACTACAGAACCTTAAAACCAGAGAGAGATGGTTTATTCTGTGAAAGAATTTTTGGACCTATAAAAGATTGGGAATGTCACTGTGGAAAGTATAAAAGGGTTAGATATAAAGGCATAGTATGTGATAGATGTGGCGTTGAGGTTACAAAATCTAAGGTTAGACGTGAGAGAATGGGGCACATAGAGCTTGCTGCCCCTGTGTCTCACATATGGTACTTCAAGGGGATTCCATCACGTATGGGATTAATCCTTGATATGTCACCACGTTCTTTAGAAAAAGTTTTATACTTTGCTTCTTATGTTGTGTTAGATCCAAAAGATACACCACTTGATAAGAAACAAATCTTAACAGAAAAAGACTACAGAGAAGCCGTTGATAAGTATGGATACGATGGATTTGTAGCTGGTATGGGAGCTGAATCTGTAAAAGTATTATTACAAGATATAGATTTAGATAAACTTTCTGCTGAACTTAAAGAAGACTTTAAAACAAGTACAGGACAAAAGAAAATAAGAACTATTAGAAGATTAGACGTAGTTGAGTCCTTCAGAAAATCAAGCAATAAGCCTGAATGGATGATAATAGATGTTATACCTGTTATACCACCAGACTTAAGACCTATGGTTCAGCTTGATGGAGGAAGATTTGCAACATCTGACCTTAATGATTTATACAGAAGAGTTATAAATAGAAATAATAGACTTAAGAAGTTACTTGATTTACAAGCACCTGATATTATCGTTAGAAATGAGAAGAGAATGCTTCAAGAAGCAGTTGACTCACTAATCGATAATGGAAGAAGAGGTAGACCAGTAACAGGGCCTGGAAACAGACCTTTAAAATCACTTTCTGATATGCTTAAAGGAAAACAAGGAAGATTTAGACAGAACTTACTTGGTAAGCGTGTTGACTACTCAGGACGTTCTGTTATCGTTGTAGGACCAGAACTTAAGATGTATCAATGTGGTCTTCCTAAAGAAATGGCATTAGAATTATTTAAGCCATTTGTAATGAAGAAACTTACTGAGAGCGGTGTAGCACACAATATTAAGAGTGCTAAGAGAATGGTAGAAAGAGTTCAACCTCAAGTATGGGATGTACTTGAAGGCGTAATTCAAGATCATCCAGTTCTTCTTAACCGTGCTCCTACGCTTCACAGACTTGGAATTCAAGCATTCCAACCTATTCTTGTTGAAGGTAGAGCTATAAAACTGCATCCATTAGTATGTACAGCATACAACGCTGACTTTGACGGAGACCAAATGGCGGTTCACGTTCCATTATCAGTGGAAGCTCAAGCAGAAGCTAGATTCTTAATGCTTGGTGCTCATAACATCATGAAGGCATCAGACGGTAAACCAGTTTGTGCACCTACACAAGATATGGTTCTTGGTTCTTACTATCTAACAATAGATAGAGAAGGAGCTAAGGGAGAAGGAAGAACATTCTCTTCACAAGACGAAGTAATGATGGCTTATGCAGCTAAGGAAGTAGAACTACACTCAGCTATAAAGGTAAGAATGTGTAAAGAAGTAAATGGTGAAAAACGTTATGGTATGATAGATACAACTCTAGGAAAGTTAATCTTCAATGAATCAATACCTCAAAATCTAGGTTTAGTAGATAGATCTATAGAAGGTAATGAATTTAAATTAGAAGTAGACTTCCTAGTAAGTAAGAAGAACCTAGGTACAATCATTGATAAATGTTATACTTTGCATGGTCCTTCAGAAACATCTAAAATGCTAGATAGTATAAAAGCAAAAGGATATCACTATTCTACAATAGGTGCGATTACAGTTGCGATATCAGACATGGAAGTTCCTGAGATTAAGAAGGAATTACTTGCAGACGCAGATAGTACTATTGATAAGATTGAGAAAATGTATAGAAGAGGATTTATATCTGAGGATGAAAGATATGAGAAAGTTATTGATAAGTGGACTAAAACTACAGAAGATGTAGCGAATGCACTTATGGATAGTTTGGATAAGTTCAACCCTATCAACATGATGGCAGACTCTGGAGCCAGAGGTTCTAAGAGTCAGATCAAGCAGCTTGCTGGTATGAGAGGACTTATGGCAAGTCCATCAGGTAAAATCATCGAGCTTCCAATCAGAGCTTCATTCAGAGAGGGTCTTGAGGTACTTGAGTACTTCATATCAACTCACGGAGCGAGAAAAGGAAACGCCGATACTGCTCTTAAAACTGCTGACTCAGGATACTTAACAAGAAGACTTGTTGACGTAAGCCAAGACGTAATAGTAAGAGAAGAAGACTGTGGTACTCACGAGGGGTATGAGGTTAGTGAGATCAAAGAAGGATCAGAAGTAATCGAACCAATAAGCGAGAGACTTGCAGGTAGATATAGTGCATCTCAAATATTACATCCAACAACAGGAGAAGTACTCGTTGAAAGAGATGAATATATGAATGCAGCTCTAGCAGAAAAAGTTGAAAAGGCTGGAGTTAAAAAAGTTAAAATTAGATCTGTATTCACATGTAACTGTAAAATCGGTGTTTGTGCTAAGTGTTACGGTATGAACATGGCAACTGCAGACAAGATCAACATTGGTGAAGCTGTTGGTATAATAGCAGCACAATCAATCGGAGAGCCAGGAACTCAGCTTACAATGAGAACCTTCCACACAGGAGGAGTTGTTGGAGCCGATATTACACAGGGTCTTCCAAGGGTTGAAGAGCTATTTGAAGCTAGAAAACCAAAAGGTCTTGCAATTGTTAGTGATTGCACAGGAACAGTTAGAATAGAAGAGACTAAGAAGAAAAGAACTGTTATTGTAACAGCAAATGATGGAGAAGAGCATTCTTATGACATCCCATTTGGATCAAGAGTAAAGGTTCAAAATGGAGATATAATAGATGCAGGAGACGAAATCACTGAAGGATCAGTAAATCCACATGACATCATTAGAATAAAAGGTGTTAAGGGAGTTAAAAACTATCTTCTTTCAGAAGTTCAGAAGGTTTATAGACTACAGGGTGTTGATATTAACGATAAGCACCTTGAAGTTGTTGTAAGACAGATGACAAGAAAGATTAAAGTTGAAGAAACTGGAGATACTGATTTATTACCTGGTACAATGATGGATATCTTTGATTTTGAAGAAGCAAATGAAAGAGTATTATCAGAAGGTGGAGTTCCAGCAGAAGGTAAGATTGCATTACTTGGTATAACTAAGGCTGCACTTGCTACAGATTCATTCTTATCTGCAGCTTCATTCCAAGAGACTACAAGAGTTCTTACAGATGCAGCTATCAAAGGAAAGATTGATCCACTAGTAGGATTAAAAGAGAATGTAATTATTGGTAAATTAATACCGGCAGGAACAGGAATGAATAGATACAGAGGTATCAGAATTTCAGATAATAGACCTGCCCCAGAAGAGGTAGAAATTAACGCTTAATCTTAAATTACATTGTCTTGACATGATATATATTAAGTGATAAAATACATTTTGTGTGTGATTTATAAAATAGTATTTTATCACTTTCTAAACTTGGATTATGAGGGGGGATAGTAGTATGGTAACTAGGCTGAGTGGCGAAAAAGTTGTTGGTATTAAACAAACAGCGAAGGCTTTAAAAAACAATCTAGGTAGTAAGTTATATATTGCAAAAGATGCAGATGTTAAGTTACTAGAACCAATACTAAAATTAGCAGTAGATAGATCCCTAGAGATTGAAGAAGTTGACACCATGAAAGAGCTTGGAGTTCTTTGTGGGATAGACGTTTCAGCTGCAACTGCACTCATAATCGAATAAATAGCTATCAACAAATTATTATAGAGTATCTATTGTAATATTCATTATTTGATAGATAAAACAAATTAACTTCAAAATAAATGAGGAGGTGAAATAATGCCAACTATTAACCAATTAGTAAGAAAAGGTAGAGCTTCATTAGCGACAAAGTCTGCTTCACCAGCATTAAAAGAATGCCCACAGAAAAGAGGAGTTTGTACAGTTGTTAAAACTAGTACTCCTAAGAAGCCGAACTCAGCTTTAAGAAAAGTAGCGAGAGTTAGACTTACAAACGGATACGAAGTAACTGCTTACATTCCAGGTGAAGGACACAACCTACAAGAGCACAGTGTTGTTCTTATAAGAGGAGGAAGAGTAAAAGACCTTCCAGGTTGCAGATATCACATCATCAGAGGAGCTTTAGACTCAGCTGGAGTAGCAAACAGATTACAATCAAGATCTAAATACGGTGCTAAGAGACCTAAGAAAAAATAGGCCTTAATTTAGAGAGTGCTATGCCTTCGAATTTATAGATAGTTAAACAATTAATTTAAATAGATATAGAAGCAGAGCATTTTGCGGTATTAATACCGAGTACCTATGAGTTAATTTTAGAATGTTAAGGAGGGAAGAAAGATGCCAAGAAAAGGATTTATTGCAAAAAGAGATGTATTACCAGATCCAATGTACAACTCAAAAGTTGTTACAAAGTTAATAAACAGTGTAATGGAAGATGGAAAAAAGGGAGTAGCACAGAAAATATGCTACGATGCTTTTGACATAATCCGTGAGAAAACTGGTAAAGAGCCACTAGAGGTGTTTGAGGCAGCTATGAACAACATAATGCCATTACTTGAGGTTAAAGCTAGAAGAATAGGTGGAGCTACTTATCAAGTGCCTATCGAAGTTAGACCAGAGAGAAGACAGACTTTAGGAATTAGATGGATGTTACTTGCTTGCGACAAAAGAGGCGAGAAGTACATGAGAGAGAGATTAGCAAACGAGTTAATCGATGCTTCTAACAATACTGGAGCTGCAGTTAAGAAAAGAGAAGATACTCATAAAATGGCTGAGGCGAATAAGGCTTTTGCTCATTACAGATACTAATACAAAACTGTTTTGGTTAAAGCCAAAACAGTTTTGTCGAATTTAAAAATACTCGCTAGAGGAGGAAATACGAATGGCTAGAAAATATCCATTAGACAAATTCCGTAACTTCGGAATCATGGCACATATAGATGCTGGTAAAACCACTACTACTGAGCGTATTCTATTTTACACTGGTAAAACACATAAAATAGGAGAAACTCACGAAGGTGCATCTCAAATGGACTGGATGGTTCAAGAACAAGAGAGAGGTATAACAATTACTTCTGCTGCTACAACTTGTTTCTGGGAAGGACATGAGCTTAACATCATCGATACTCCTGGACACGTAGACTTTACAGTTGAGGTTGAGAGATCTTTAAGAGTACTTGATGGTGCTGTTACAGTTCTTGATGCTAAGAGTGGGGTTGAGCCACAAACTGAAACTGTTTGGAGACAGGCAGACAAGTATGGCGTACCAAGAATGATATATGTAAACAAAATGGATGCAACTGGAGCAAACTTCTTCAGATGCATAAGCACTGTAAGAGATAGATTAAAAGCTAATGCAGTGCCAATACAAATACCAGTTGGCGCTGAAGCTGACTTTAGAGGTATGATCGATTTAATAAGCAATCATGCTATCATAACATATGATGATTTAGGAACAGATGTAAGAATCGAAGAGATTCCTGCAGAGTTAGCTGATCAAGCAGAAGAGTACAGAATGGCTATGATAGAAGCTATAGCTGAAACTGATGAAGAGTTAATGGAAAAATACCTTGAAGGTGAAGAAATAACTACTGATGAGCTACATGTAGCATTAAGAAAAGCTACTATAGCTAATGAAATAGTTCCATGTATTTGTGGATCTTCATACAAAAACAAAGGTGTTCAAGAAATGATCAACGGTGTTGTAGCTTACTTACCATCACCATTAGATATTCCTGCAGTAACAGGAACTACTTTAGAAGGCGAAGAAGCTATAAGAGAAGCATCAGATGAATCTCCAATGTCAGCTTTAGCATTCAAGATTGCTACTGACCCATTTGTAGGAAAGCTTGCTTTCACAAGAATATACTCAGGAATAATGCAAAGTGGTTCTTATGTTCTTAACTCAACAAAAGGTAAGAAGGAAAGAATCGGAAGACTTGTTAAGATGCACTCTAATACAAGAGAAGAGGTTGAGGAGTTAGAAGCAGGTGAATTAGGAGCAGTTATTGGATTAAAGAACACTACTACTGGAGATACTCTATGTAGCGAAGATCATCCAATAGTTCTTGAATCAATGGAATTCCCAGAGCCAGTTATATCTGTAGCTATAGAGCCAAAGACAAAAGCTGGTCAAGAGAAGATGGGGTTAGCTTTATCTAAACTTGCAGAAGAAGACCCAACTTTCAAAACTTATACAAATCAAGAAACTGGTCAAACAATCATCGCTGGTATGGGTGAGCTTCACTTAGATATCATCGTTGATAGATTAACAAGAGAGTTCAAAGTTGAGTGTAACGTTGGTGCTCCACAAGTTGCTTACAAAGAGACAATTAGAAAAGCTGTTAAGGCTGAAGCTAAATACGCTAAGCAATCAGGTGGTAAAGGACAATACGGTCACTGTGTAATCGAAATGGAACCAATCGAAGGTGAATATGTATTCGTAAACGCTGTTGTTGGAGGAGCTATTCCTAAAGAATATATCGCACCAATAGACAACGGTATTAGAGAAGCAGCTAAGAATGGTATAATTGCTGGATACGAGACTATTAATTTCAAAGTTAAAGTTGTACACGGATCATACCACGAAGTTGACTCATCTGAGATGGCATTCAAAATTGCTGGATCTATGGCATTCAAAAACGCTATGGCTAAAGCAGACCCAGTATTACTTGAGCCAATGATGAAAGTAGAAGTTACAGTTCCTGAAGAGTACATGGGAGATGTAATGGGAGATATCAACTCAAGAAGAGGTAGAATAGAAGGAATGGAAGCTGTTAACGGCGCGCAAGTTATCAGATCATTTGTACCGCTATCTCAAATGTTTGGATATGCAACTACTTTAAGATCAAGAACTCAAGGTAGAGGTGTTTACTCAATGGTATTCGATCACTATGAAGAAGTACCAAAGAGCATTCAAGAAGAAATAGCTAAGAAGTAATTACGAATAAACAATAGATTTTAAAATATTGGTTTTTAATTAAGGAGGAATTTTAAATGGCAAAAGCAAAATTTGAAAGAAGTAAACCACACGTTAATATCGGAACTATAGGTCACGTTGACCATGGTAAAACTACATTAACAGCAGCTATAACATCAGTATTAGCAAGCAGAGGATTCGCAGAAGCGTTCAACTATGCTGATATCGATAAAGCACCAGAGGAAAGAGAAAGAGGAATCACAATCAACACTTCACACGTAGAGTATGAAACAGAAAACAGACACTACGCACACGTTGACTGTCCAGGACACGCAGACTATGTTAAGAACATGATCACAGGAGCTGCACAAATGGATGGAGCTATACTAGTTGTATCTGCAGCAGATGGTCCAATGCCTCAAACAAGAGAGCACATACTACTTGCATCAAGAGTAGGAGTACAATACATAGTTGTATTCTTAAACAAAGCAGACATGGTAGATGACCCAGAATTATTAGAATTAGTTGAAATGGAAATCAGAGAATTATTATCTGAGTATGACTTCCCAGGAGATGATATTCCAATAATAACAGGATCAGCATTAAAAGCATTAGAGAGTCCAACAGATGAAGCAGCAACACAATGCATCATAGACTTAATGGAAGCAGTAGATAGCTATATCCCAACTCCAGAGAGAGCAACAGATAAAGCATTCTTAATGCCAGTAGAGGACGTATTCACAATTACAGGAAGAGGAACAGTTGCAACTGGAAGAGTTGAGACTGGAGTACTTCATGTAGGAGACGAAATCGAAATCGTAGGATTAAGCGAAGATAAGAGAAAAGTAGTATGTACAGGAGTAGAGATGTTCAGAAAACTTCTTGATGAAGCACAAGCTGGAGATAACATCGGAGCACTATTAAGAGGAGTACAAAGAGCGGACATCCAAAGAGGTCAAGTTCTTGCAAAAACTGGATCAGTACACCCACATACAAAATTCGTAGGTCAAGTATATGTACTTAAAAAAGAAGAGGGTGGAAGACACACTCCATTCTTCGATGGATACAGACCACAATTCTACTTCAGAACAACTGACGTAACAGGATCAATCAAATTACCAGACGGAATGGAAATGGTAATGCCAGGAGACCACATCGACATGAACGTTGAATTAATCACTCCAATCGCAATGGATGAGGGATTAAGATTCGCTATCAGAGAAGGTGGAAGAACTGTAGGATCAGGAGTTGTTACTTCTATAATTAAATAGTTTTAACTACTAAATAGATTTTAAACTTAATAAGTATATACTCTAAAGACAAATTTGTTATATAGTTCTGTAAGGAACAAATTAAAACTTAAGTTGCAGTTCTCCAGGGAACGAAGATAAAATGACTAGTTAAGTCCCTAGGGGATGTGATAAACCTTGTAAGAGGTTTATAAAATGAAAGAATTCTAAAACAAGATTTTCTATTGTTGATAAGTAGCAAACGTAACGCTGTGATGCGATATGAAGATCATGTGCACAATAAAACCTATAGGAAAAAGAATAGAGAGAGGGGGACGCCCGTCTCTCTATTTTTTTACCTTATTTTATCTATTGAAATTAAAAATAACATAGTGTAAAATAACTTAATGTAGCGCCGATGAATTATGAATTAAAGTTTGAAATCTTCTACATAATAATAGATTATAAATGAAAAGATAACTAAGTAGAATTTACATTTTATTTATATGTGTTGGACAAAATATATGCATTAAAAATTAAAAAAATTAAAAAAATTAAAAATAAATGTAAGTAAAGTCAAGTATTTGGCAAGAATAAAAAATAAATAAAAAGTCTTGTCAAAGACATTAAAATAATGTATACTATAGAAGTTGCAGAATGGTAACAGCGATGAGGTAAGAGGTTGCCGGACTTCCGGGGGAATTCTTAACCGAGCATGTCCTAATCAAGAATTGGGCGACGGGGTCTGTATTGTCGCTATTGTTTTCTTGAAAAATAGGAAACACTAGGAGCAGTTTACAGAACATCCGCTGTTGCGCGTAAGAAGTAATAGCGTGCGATGAAAAGGAGGGAATACAATGTCAAAACAAAAAATCAGAATCAGATTAAAGGCGTTTGATCACACAATACTTGATCAATCAGCAGAGAAGATTGTTGAGACTGCTAAGAACACAGGAGCTAAGGTTGCTGGTCCAGTACCACTACCAACTGAGAAAGATATTATAACTATCTTAAGAGCTCCACACAAATATAAAGATTCAAGAGAGCAGTTCGAAATAAGAACTCACAAGAGACTAATCGATATATTAAGCCCATCACCAAAAACTGTTGATGCATTAATGAGATTAGACTTACCAGCAGGTGTGGATATCGAAATAAAATTATAATCGTAAGTAGTGATTAAAACTATAGTTACGGGTAATAGAAGAACTATTACTAACTATTATGATCATTTAGGTGATCCGCTAATAAGTAGGAGGTGTATTGTAATGAAAAAAGCTATAATGGGTAAAAAATTAGGAATGACTCAAATATTCGATGAGAATAGAAAAGTAATTCCAGTTACAGTTGTAGAAGCAGGTCCATGTGTTGTTATACAAAAGAAAACAGTAGAGAACGATGGATACGAAGCAATAAAAGTTGGATTCGGTGATATCAGAGAAAATATCGTTAACAAACCTAAGAAGGGTGAGTTCGATAAAGCTGGTGTTGTTGTAAGAAGACACATTAAAGAATTTAGATTAGAAGATACAAGCGCTTACGAAGTAGGAGCTGAAATCAAAGCAGAGATATTTGCTGCTGGAGATAAAGTAGACGTATCTGGAATTTCTAAAGGTAAAGGATTCGCTGGTGTAATTAAGAGACACAACTTCCACAGAGGACCTATGAGCCACGGTTCAAAGTTCCACAGAGCAGTTGGTTCTATGGGAGCATCATCAGATCCATCTAGAACATTCAAAAACAAAAAAATGCCTGGACATATGGGTAATGTAAATACTACAGTATTAAACCTTGAAATAGTAAGAGTAATACCTGAAAAGAACATTATTCTTGTTAAAGGTGGAATACCTGGACCAAACAAAGGTTTAGTAGTAATAAGAAACGCTGTTAAAGCATAAGGGAAGGAGGATGCAGAATGCCTACATTAAAAGTGTATAACACTGAGAGAAAAGAAGTTGGAGAAATCCAATTAAATGAAAGCATATTTGGGGCTGAAGTTAGCGTTGAAGCTATGCACCAAGTTGTATTAGCACAATTAGCTAATAAGAGACAAGGAACTCAAAGTGCTAAAACTAGAGCTGAAGTAAGAGGCGGAGGAATCAAGCCTTGGAGACAAAAAGGAACAGGAAGAGCAAGACAAGGTTCTATAAGAGCTCCACAATGGATTCACGGAGGTATCGTGTTCGCACCAAAGCCACGTGATTACAGAGTTTCAGTTCCAAAAAGTATGAGAAGAGTTGCTATGAAGTCAGCTTTAACTTGTAAAGTACAAGAGAACGAAATGATAGTTTTAGAAAACTTATCTTTCGAAGCTCCTAAGACTAAAGAAGTTGTTAAAATGCTTAATGCATTTGAAACTAAGAAGACATTAATAGTAGTTGCTGAATCAAACGAGAACGTTTATAAATCAGTAAGAAACATCCAAGGTGTATCAGTAGTTCCAGTAAACAACATTAACGTTTACGACATATTAAAATATGAGAACTTAATGATCACTAAGGAAGCTGTATCAAAGATCGAGGAGGTGTATGCATAATGAAAATGACTAGTTATGATATCATAAGAAAACCTGTTATAACTGAAAAAAGTATGGCTGCTATGGCAGAAAAGAAATACACTTTCATCGTTGACATACACGCTAACAAAGTTCAAATAAAAAAAGCTGTAGAAGAAGTATTTGGAGTTAAAGTTGAAGATGTTAAGACTCTTAGAAACTTAGGAAAAGTTAAAAGAGTTGGAGTACACATTGGTAAAAGAGCTGACTTCAAAAAAGCTGTAGTTACACTATCAGCAGACAGCAAAACTATTGAATTCTTTGAGGGAATGCAATAATAAAAACAAAAAGCAAGTATTGGCTAGTAGCCAGATAAGCTAAAAAAGGAGGGAAACCTAATGGCAGTTAAAAAATTTAACCCTACCACTCCTTCAAGAAGAAACATGACTATGGCTTCATTTGAAGAAATAACTACAAATGAACCTGAGAAATCACTTCTTGTAACTAAGAAAAAAACTGGTGGTAGAAATGCTCAAGGTAAAATAACTGTTCGTCACCACGGTGGTGGAGCGAAACAAAAATATAGATTAATCGACTTTAAGAGAACTAAAGATGGTATCCCAGCGAAAGTTGCAACTATCGAGTACGATCCAAACAGATCTGCTTACATAGCATTAGTTGTTTATGCTGACGGTGAGAAGAGATACATCATAGCTCCAGTTGGATTAAAAGTTGGAGATGTTATAGAATCTGGATCAGATGCAGACATCAAAGTTGGAAATACACTTCCAATAGCTAACATTCCAGTTGGTACAATAGTTCACAATATCGAACTTCAAGTTGGAAAAGGTGCTCAATTAGTTAGATCTGCAGGATCTTCAGCTCAATTAATGGCTAAAGAATCAGATTACGCTCAATTAAGATTACCATCAGGTGAAGTTAGATACATCAGAGTAAACTGCAGAGCTACAATAGGAACAGTTTCAAACTTAACTCACGAAATTGTTAACATAGGTAAAGCAGGAAGAAAAAGACATATGGGTATTAGACCTACAGTTAGAGGTTCTGTAATGAACCCTAATGACCACCCACACGGAGGTGGAGAAGGTAAATCTCCAATCGGTCATGCTAGTCCACGTACTCCATGGGGTAAGCCAGCTCTTGGATACAAAACTAGAAAGACTAAGAAATACTCTGACAAATTTATTGTTAAGAAAAGAAATAGCAAGTAATTAGAAGAGAATAGATTTCTCTTCTGATTATAAGTAGTTTGCAATGAAGGGAGGCCACTAAAAGTGAGTAGATCAGTAAAAAAAGGACCTTTTATAAAAGAATCTCTTCTTAAGAAGATAGAAGAAATGAATAAAGCAGGCGAGAAGAAAGTTATAAAGACTTGGTCAAGAAGTTCTACAATTTTTCCACAAATGATAGGTCACACTATCGCTGTACATGATGGAAGAAAGCACGTTCCAGTATATGTTCAAGAAGATATGGTAGGACACAAACTTGGAGAGTTCGCTTTAACTAGAACTTTCAAAGGTCATATCGCTAAGGAAAAATCAAGTAGAATGAGATAGTACGGGAAGGAGGAAGTTATCTATGGAAGCTAAAGCTATAGCTAAATATGTAAGAATGTCTCCTATGAAAGTTGGGATTGTTCTTGACCTTATAAGAGATAAGAATGTAAATGAAGCTTTCGCTATATTACAATATACTCCAAAAGATGCAGCTGTTGTAATAAACAAAGTATTAAAATCAGCTGTTGCGAATGCAGAAAACAACTTCAATTTAGACAGAAATAGACTATATGTTGCAGAGGCTCATACTGGTGCAGGTCCAACATTAAAAAGATTTAGACCTCACGCTCAAGGTAGAGCATTTAGAATATTAAAGAGAACTAGCCATATAACTCTAGTAGTTAAAGAAAGAGCTTAAGAAGGAGGGATATAGAGTGGGTCAAAAAGTACATCCACACGGCCTAAGAGTTGGTGTTATCAAGGATTGGGACGCTAAATGGTATGCAGATAAGAAAAACTTTGCAGATAACTTAGTTGAAGATAATGCTATCAGAGAATATATAAAGAAAAGATTATTCACTGCTGGAATATCAAAGATTGAGATAGAAAGAGCATCTAAAAGAGTTAAGATAAACATATACACTGCTAAACCAGGAATGGTTATAGGAAAAGGCGGTCAAAGTATTGAAGAACTTAAAGTTGCGTTAAAAGAAGTTGTTAAAGACAAATTTGTTTTAATTAACATAGTTGAAGTTAAACAACCAGAAAACAATGCACAATTAATGGCTGAGAGCATAGCAGCTCAACTTGAAAAGAGAATATCTTTCAGAAGAGCTATGAAACAAACAATTCAAAGAGCTATGAGAACAGGTGTTAAAGGAGTTAAAACTGCATGTTCAGGAAGATTAGGCGGAGCCGAAATCGCTAGAACAGAGCAGTATCATGAAGGAACAATTCCACTACAAACACTAAGAGCTGACATAGATTATGGTTTCACAGAAGCTAATACAATCTATGGAAAGATCGGAGTTAAAGTGTGGGTATACAGGGGTGAAGTTCTTCCAACTAAGAAAGTTAAAAAGGAAGAAAAAAACTCATAATAACGTGTAAGGAAGGAGGAATTTGACATGTTAATGCCTAAAAGAGTTAAACATCGTAAGGTACAACGTGGTAGAATGAAAGGTAAAGCTACAAGAGGTAACTTCATAGCTTATGGAGACTTCGCTTTACAAGCAACAGAATGCGGTTGGATTACAAGCAACCAAATTGAATCTGCCAGAATAGCTATAAATAGATACGTTAAAAGAGGAGGAAAGGTTTGGATAAAAATCTTCCCTGATAAGCCAGTAACTGAAAAGCCAGCTGAAACTCGTATGGGTTCAGGTAAAGGATCACCAGAATATTGGGTAGCAGTAGTTAAACCAGGTAGAGTATTATTTGAAATATCTGGAGTATCTGAAGAGGCTGCTAGAGAAGCAATGAGACTTGCATCTCACAAATTACCTGTGACAACTAAGTTTGTTACAAGAAGAGATTTTGAGGAAATGGGTGGTGAAATCAATGAAGGCTAATGAATTGAAAGAGTTGAGACAAAGTACTACTCAAGATTTAAACGTGAAATTATCTGATCTTAAATCAGAATTATTTAACCTAAGATTTCAGTTAGCTACAGGACAGTTAGAAAACCCAATGAGAATTAAACAGGTTAAGAAGTCTATAGCCCAAATTAAAACCATCCTTAGAGAAGAAGAATTAAGGGCTTGTGAGCAGTAATACTGAAAGGAGGTTCATCTTGTGGAAAGAGGAAATAGAAAAACTAGAATTGGTAGAGTAGTTTCTGACAAAATGGATAAGACAATCGTTGTTGCCGTTGAAACTAAAGTTAGACATCCACTTTACGGTAAAACAGTTAATAGAACAACTAAATTTAAAGCTCATGATGAGAAAAATGAAGCAAAAGTTAACGATAGAGTATTAATAATGGAAACAAGACCACTGTCTAAGGATAAGAGATGGAGACTTGTTGAAATCATGGAAAGAGCTAAATAGTTAACTGAAAGGAGGGTATTTACATGATACAACAACAGACATTATTAAAAGTAGCGGATAACTCTGGTGCTAAAGAGATAATGTGTATTAGAGTACTCGGTGGTTCCAAGAGAAAATGGGGAAACATCGGAGACGTAATTGTTGCTAGCGTTAAAAGTGCAACACCAGGTGGAGTTGTTAAAAAAGGTGACGTAGTAAAAGCAGTTATTGTTAGATCAGTTAAGGGTTTAAGAAGAGCAGACGGGACTTATATCAGATTTGATGAGAACGCAGCTGTTATTATAAAAGACGATAAGAATCCTAGAGGAACTCGTATCTTCGGACCTGTTGCTAGGGAGTTAAGAGATAAAGAATACAATAAGATATTATCACTAGCACCTGAAGTACTATAGGATAGGAGGTAGCAGATATGAAAGTACATGTTAGAAAGAAAGATACTGTAATGGTTATCTCTGGAAAAGATAAAGGTAAAACTGGAGAAGTTTTAGCCGTTTATCCTAAGACAGGAAAAGTTGTTGTTGCTGGCGTTAACGTTGTAACAAAACATCAAAAACCAAACAGACAAAATATGCAAGGTGGAATAGTTAACTTTGAAGGAGCTATTAACAGCTCAAAAGTTATGCTATATTGCGATAAATGTAAAAACGTAACTAGAATAAGTAATAAAGTACTTGAAGATGGTACTAAAGTTAGAGTTTGCAAAAACTGTAAAGAAACATTTTAGTTCGCGAAAGGAGGTTTAACAAATGGTTGCAAGACTACAAGAGAAGTATAATAATGAAGTAGTTCAAGCTATGATGGATAAATTCGGATACAAAAATATCATGGAAGTACCAAAGCTTGAAAAAATAGTTATAAATATGGGTGTTGGAGAAGCAAAAGATAACTCTAAAGTGTTAGATTCTGCTGTAAGCGACATGGAATTAATTACTGGACAAAAGGCTGTATTAACTAGAGCTAAAAATTCAGTAGCTAACTTTAAAATAAGAGACAACATGGCTATTGGTTGTAAAGTTACATTAAGAAAAGAAAAGATGTTCCAATTTGCGGACAAATTAATGAATATAGCATTACCAAGAGTTAGAGACTTCAGAGGCGTTCCTTCTAAATCTTTCGATGGAAGAGGAAACTATGCTCTAGGAATTAAAGAACAATTAATATTCCCTGAAATCGAGTACGATAAGATCGATAAAGTAAGAGGAATGGATATAATATTTGTAACTACTGCAAAGACAGACGAGGAAGCAAGAGAATTATTAAGATTCCTTGGGATGCCATTTGCTCAATAAAAGGAGGGAATGACTTGGCACGTAAAGCTATTATAGAAAAGTGGAAAAAAGAACCTAAATACTCAACTAGAGCTTACTCTAGATGCAGATTATGTGGAAGACCACACTCTGTCTTAAAGAAATTTGGTATATGCCGTATTTGCTTTAGAGAACTTGCATATAAGGGACAAATTCCTGGATGTAAAAAAGCGAGCTGGTAATATACAGATCATATGAAAGGAGGCACAATAAATGAATATGACTGATCCGATAGCAGATTTGCTAACACGTATTAGAAATGCAAATATTGTTAGACACGAAATAGTAGAAGTTCCTTCTTCAACAATAAAGAAGGCTATAGCAAACATAATGCTAGAAGAAGGATACCTTAAAAATATAGAAGAGTACCAAGATGGTACTGTTTCAATGTTAAGACTAAGCATGAAATATGGTCAAAACAAAGAAAGAGTTATCACTGGACTTAAGAGAATATCTAAACCTGGACTAAGAGTTTACTCTGGTAAAGAGGATATTCCTAAAGTATTAAATGGTTTAGGAGTTGCGATAATATCAACTTCTAAAGGATTAGTTTCTGATAGAGAAGCTAGAAAATTAGGATTAGGTGGAGAAGTTATCTGCTACATCTGGTAGTATATGAACAGGAGGTGCGATTATGTCAAGAGTAGGAAGACTTCCAATAGCTATACCAGCAGGTGTAACTGTTACAGTAACACCAGACAACGTTGTTACAGTTAAGGGACCAAAAGGTGAATTAACTAAAGCGATGTCTAAGGATATGAACATAGCTATAGAAGAAAATCAAGTGCTTGTTACAAGACCAAGCGACGTGAAAGAACATAGAGCTCTACACGGATTAACTAGAGCGTTAATAAACAACATGGTAGTTGGAGTAACTAACGGATTCGTTAAAACATTACAATTAGTTGGAGTTGGATACAGAGCAACAGCTAAAGGTAAAGGCTTAACATTAAACTTAGGATTCTCACACCCAGTTGAAATAGAAGCAGTAGAAGGAATTACATTTGAACTTCCAGATTCTACTACAATATTAGTAAGAGGAATCGACAAGCAATCAGTTGGTGCAGTTGCAGCTGACATAAGAACTTGGAGAAAACCTGAGCCTTACAAAGGAAAAGGTATTAAGTACTCTGACGAGGTTATTAGACGTAAAGAAGGTAAGACTGGTAAATAATAATTAACAGTCATTAGAAAGGAGAGAATTTCATGTTCAAAAAAGCTGATAGAAAACTATCAAGAGAAAAGCGTCACTTAAGAGTACGTAAAAAAGTTCACGGAACAGCTGAAAGACCAAGACTTGCAGTATTCAGAAGTGAAAAGAACATTTACGCTCAAATTATAGATGACGTTGCTGGAAGAACATTAGTTTCTGCATCTTCATTAGATAAAGATTTTGCTGTTAAAGTTGGAAGCAACAAAGAAGCAGCTAAATTAGTTGGTGAAGCTGTAGCTAAAAGAGCTATAGAAGCAGGAATTACTGAAATTGTATTCGATAGAGGTGGATATGTATACCACGGAAGAGTACAAATGCTTGCTGAAGGCGCAAGAGAAGCAGGACTTAAATTCTAAAAAAAGGAGGTACACACATGAAAATAGATCCTAGCACACTTGATCTTAAAGAGAAAGTTGTACACATAAATAGAGTTGCTAAGGTTGTTAAAGGTGGTAGAAACTTCAGATTCAGCGCACTAGTAGTTGTTGGTGATGAAAACGGACACGTTGGTGTTGGAATGGGTAAGTCTATCGAAATACCTGAAGCAATAAGAAAAGGTATCGAAGATGCTAAAAAGAACATCGTTAAAGTTGAGTTAACAGGAACAACAGTTCCTCATACAATAGACGGTAGATTTGGAACTGGTACAGTTCACATAATGCCAGCTTCAGAAGGAACAGGAGTTCTTGCTGGAGGTCCAGTAAGAGCAGTACTTGAGCTTGCAGGATTAAAAGACGTTAGAGCTAAATCATTAGGTTCAAACAACCCAAGAAATATGGTTAGCGCTACAATTAACGGATTATCAAGACTAAGAACAGCAGAGCAAGTTGCAAAACTTAGAGGCAAAACTGTTGAAGAAATACTAGGATAGGAGGGGAATACCTTGGCTAAAGTTAAAATAACATTAGAAAAGAGTTTAATAGGTAGAAAGAAAGATCATATCGCTACTGTTGAGGCTCTTGGATTAAGAAAAATAGGAAAAACTGTTGAGCACGAGGAAACTCCTCAGATCAGAGGCATGATTAATAAAGTAAGTTATCTACTTAAAGTAGAAGAAGCTTAATCTAAGGAGGTGTAAATTATGAGACTTCATGAGTTAAGACCTGCAGAAGGTGCTAAAAAATCTCCTAAAAGAATCGGTAGAGGTACTGGTTCAGGTTTAGGTAAAACTGCTGGTAAAGGACAAAAAGGACAAAACTCAAGATCAGGTGGAGGAGTAAGACCTGGATTTGAGGGTGGACAAATGCCTCTATACAGAAGATTACCTAAGAGAGGTTTCACAAATATATTCGCTAAAGAATATACTTGCATAAACGTAGATAGACTTAACATATTCGAAGATGGCACAGAGGTTACTCCAGAGTTACTTCGTGAAATGGGTATGGCTAAGAGAGTAAACGATGGGATAAAGATTCTTGGAAATGGAAACATTGAAAAGAAATTAACTGTTAAAGCTAATAAAATTTCCAAAGCTGCAGCAGAAAAGATAGAGGCAGCAGGAGGAAAAGTTGAGGTGATATAATATGTTATCAACCCTACGAAATGCTTGGAGAGTCCCAGAGTTAAGAAGACGAATACTATTTACTTTAATGATAGTAGCGATTTTTAGGATGGGAATCTTTATTCCAGTACCAGGCGTAGATGCTAGTAAAGTTGCTACTTTAGTTGGAGATTCTGGATCATTATTGAGTTTTTATGATATGATTGCTGGAGGTGCCTTTAGTAAGTTTAGTATATTTGCTTTAGGAGTTACACCTTACATCAATGCATCGATTATAATACAATTGTTAACAGTAGCAATTCCTTATTTGGAAGAACTTTCTAAAGAAGGTCAAGACGGAAGAAAGAAGATACAAAACTATACAAAGTATACAGCAATGGTATTTGCAATAATTCAAGGATATGCATCTTATGTATTGATTAAGAATTCAGGAGCCATATTAATAGATGGCACTTTTGGATTATTACTCATTCTTTTAACAATGACCACAGGTACAATGTTATTAGTATGGATAGGAGAGCAAATTTCAACTCGTGGAATTGGAAGTGGAGTATCAGTAATTATATTTGTTAATATAATTTCTTCATTACCAACTACGGGTTACCAAATAGCAGGACTTCTTCAAACAAAGAGAGTTAGCTTAGTAGAGGTTGTAATATTTGTAGCAGTAGCTTTAGCTTTATTGATTACAGTAATTGTTATAAACTTGGCAGAACGAAGAATTCCGGTACAATATGCAGGAAAAGCAGTAGGAAGAAAAGTTGTGAAGAGCCAATCATCTCATATTCCAATAAGTCTAAATTCCGCAGGAGTTATGGCTATAATATTTGGTATGTCAGTGATGCAATTCCCAACAGTTATATCTCAAATATGGCCTAATTCTTCCTTTGCTAAATTTGTTACAAGTAGCCCTTGGAGCATATTCCAACAAGATACAATGAAATATGTAGTATCATATTTCTTACTAATATTATTCTTTGCTTGGTTCTATACTATAATTACTTTTAAGCCAGATGAGATGGCTGAAAATATGAATAAGTCCTCAGGATTTATTCCTGGTATTAGACCAGGTGAGAAAACAGCAGCATACTTAGAAAAGATATTAACTAGAATATCACTTTTAGGTGGAACCTTTGCAGCTATTATAGCTATAGTTCCTATACTTGCAGCTATATTCACAAATTTTAAAGGCATTTCATTCGGTGGAACTAGTTTGTTAATTTTAGTGGGAGTATCATTAGATACTATGAAGCAATTAGAATCTCAACTGGTAATGAGACACTATGAAGGGTTCCTTAAATAATAAATAAAGTTGGAGTTGATACTAGTGAAAATTATTTTATTAGGTCCTCCTGGAGCCGGAAAAGGAACACAGGCAAAGTCAATCTCTAATAAATACTCTGTACCACATATATCTACAGGAGATATTTTTAGATTCAATATTTCTAATGGAACACCACTAGGAATTGAAGCTAAAAAGTACTTAGATAAGGGTCATTTAGTACCAGATGAATTAACCATCGATATAATTAAAGATAGGTTAAAGCAGGATGACTGCGAGAATGGATTTTTACTAGATGGCTACCCAAGAACTGTTAATCAAGCAGAAGCCTTAGAAACTTTACTTGAAGGTATAGGTACTAAACTTGACACAGCTCTACTAATAAAGGTTCCAAAGAGTTTTATTATAGATAGAATGACAGGAAGACGTGTATGTAAAGCTTGCGGTGCAAGTTATCATGTTCAGTTCAATCCAACTAAAACAGAGGGCATATGTGACCTTTGTGGTGGAGAGACCTACCAAAGGGCAGATGATAATGAAGCAACAGTAAGCGAAAGACTTGAAATATATGATGCACAAACACAACCGTTAATAGAGTATTATTCAAATAAAAATTTATTAGCGGAAGTTGATGGCACTCAAACTATTGATAAAGTTTTTGAAGATATTATTAATATCTTAGGAGCGTAAAATAGTTATGAAGGTTAAGAGTGACATAGAACTAGAATATATGAGAAGTGCTGGTAAGGTTGTTGCCGATACCCTAGCAATGATAGAAATGGTGATTAAACCAGGAATAACAACTGGTGAGCTTGATAAAATCGCTGAGGAATTTATCAGATCACAAGGAGCTATTCCATCCTTCAAAGGATATGGAGGCTTTCCAGCATCCCTATGCACATCAATTAATGATGTTGTAATCCATGGTATTCCTAGTAATAGGATACTTGTTGAAGGAGATATTATAAGCGTTGATTGTGGAGCGATACTCAATGGCTATCATGGTGATGCTGCACGAACTTTTCCAGTAGGATGTATTTCTAAAGAAGCACAACAGTTAATAGATGTCACTAAAGAATCTTTCTTTAAGGGCATTGAAAAGGCAGTAGTAGGGAATAGACTTACTGATATTTCAGCTGCGATACAACAGCATGCTGAGAGTTTTGGATATTCTGTGGTTAGGGATTTTGTTGGACACGGCATAGGAACTTCCATGCATGAAGACCCTCAAGTTCCTAATTACGGCACTGCTGGCAAGGGCCCTAAGTTAGTACACGGTGTAGTACTTGCGATTGAACCTATGATAAATATGGGAAATTATAAAGTTAAAATCAAGCCAGATGGTTGGACTGTAGTAACTACTGATGGAAAGTTATCTGCCCATTATGAAAACACTATAGCTATAACTAATTCTGGAGTAGAAATACTAACTTTGAGCTAATGAGGTGACTAGAGTGGATGATCACAGCCTTTTGGGAAAGGTAGTACATTCAAAATCAGGAAGAGATAAAGGTAAATACTTTATCGTAATCGGTATAATAGACGTTGAGTATGTCTATATTTCAGATGGAGACCTTAGAAAAATTGAGAAGCCTAAGAAAAAGAAAATTAAACATTTAGTTTTCACAAATATTGTGGCTGAAGAGATTAGAGATACTATTCTATCCGATGGAAAGATTAGTAATTCTAAGATAAGAAGATTTTTACAGGTTGAAGATATAATAGAGGAGGTTTGATTACCCTTATGTCAAAAGATGATATAATCGAAATGCAAGGTGTGGTTATAGATACATTGCCTAATGCAACATTTCAGGTTGAATTAGAGAGTGGACACAAGATACTTGCTCATATTTCTGGAAAATTAAGAATGAATTTTATTAGAATTTTACCAGGCGATAAGGTTACAGTAGAACTTTCTCCATATGATTTGACTCGTGGGAGAATAACTTGGAGAGATAAGTAATAAGGAGGGTTAGCTATGAAAGTAAGACCATCAGTTAAACCTATATGTGAAAAATGTAAAGTTATAAAAAGAAAAGGAAGAGTAATGGTTATCTGTGAAAATCCTAAACATAAACAAAAACAAGGTTAATGATAATATAGTGAGTAGAAATACTTAGGAGGTGTAGATCGTAGATGGCAAGAATAGCAGGTGTTGACCTACCAAAAGAAAAAAGAGTTGAGATAGGTCTAACTTATATATACGGTATCGGATTACCAAAATCTCAAGACATACTTGCAGCTACAGGAATAAATCCAGATATAAGAATCAAGGATTTATCTGAAGAGGAAGTAAATGAATTAAGAGATTATGTAAACAAAAACCTAATGGTTGAAGGTGACCTTAGAAGAAAGATTGCTCTAGACATAAAGAGACTTAAAGAAGTTGGATGTTACAGAGGAATAAGACATAGAAGAGGACTTACTGTTAGAGGTCAAAAGACTAAAACTAACGCAAGAACTAGAAAAGGTCCTAAGAAGACTATGGCAGGTAAGAAAAAATAGTAAGGAGGGAATATTATGGCTCAGAAGAAAGTTAGAAGTAGAAGAAAAAAAGAAAGAAAAAATGTTGAGCACGGTGCTGCACACATCAAATCTACTTTCAATAATTCCATCGTTACGCTTACTGATGCAGCAGGAAATGCATTGTCATGGGCAAGTGCAGGTGGATTAGGATTTAGAGGATCAAGAAAAAGTACTCCATTCGCAGCTCAAATGGCAGCAGAAACTGCAGCTAAAGCAGCAATGGAACACGGTTTAAAGAGCATTGAAGTTTACGTAAAAGGACCAGGAGCTGGTAGAGAAGCTGCAATAAGATCTCTTCAAGCTGCAGGATTAGAAGTTACATTAATTAAAGACGTAACTCCAATTCCACACAATGGTTGTAGACCACCAAAAAGAAGAAGAGTTTAATTAACAGGAGGTGTAATTAATGGCAAGATATACTGGAGCTAAATGCAGACTTTGTAGAAGAGAAGGTCTAAAGCTTAACCTTAAAGGAGACAGATGTTTCACTGAGAAATGTGCTTTCGCTAGAAGAGGTTATGCGCCAGGTCAACACGGACAAAGTAGAAAGAAAATGTCAAACTATGGAACTCAATTAAGAGAAAAGCAAAAAGCTAAGAGAATCTATGGAGTTCTAGAAGGACAATTCAGAAAGTACTATGAAAAAGCTGAAAAGCAAAGAGGAATCACAGGTGAAAACCTATTAAAATTACTTGAAATAAGATTAGATAACGTTGTTTACAGATTAGGATACGGAAGCTCAAGAGTTGAATCTAGACAATTAGTAAACCACGGACACTTCTTAGTTAATGGTAAAAAAGTTGATATCGCATCTTACTCAGTTAAAGCTGGAGACGTTGTATCAGTAAGAGAAAAAAGCAGAACTTCTGAGAAATTCAAAGTATTTGCTGAAAACCCAAAAACATTACCTAATTGGTTAGAAGGAAATGTTGCATCTTATGAAGGTAAAGTTGTTTCTGTACCTACAAGAGAAGACATCGACGTTCCTGTTAACGAAACATTAATCGTAGAGTTATACAGCAAGTAGTCAATAATGTAATCAGTTGCCCTCGATATAATAAAACCACTAAATTGAGAAGGAGGGTTATATATGTTAGAAATAGAAAAGCCAAAAATAGAATGTGTTGAAACCGCTGAAAATGGTACATATGGCAAGTTTGTTGTAGAACCATTAGAAAGAGGTTATGGAATAACTTTAGGTAATGCATTAAGAAGAATTCTTCTTTCTTCACTACCTGGAGTTGCCGCTAATTCGATTAAAATTGATGGTGTACTACATGAATTCTCAACGATACATGGAGTTAAAGAAGACGTTGCAGAGTTAATCCTGAATATAAAAGGATTAGCCCTTAAAATGTCTGGAGAAGGCCCAAGAACAATTTATATTGATGCTGAAGGCCCTGGAAAAATTACAGGAGCAGATATTAAAACTGACAGTGATGTAGAAGTTATCAGCAAAGATCTTCATATTGCTACCTTAGATGAAGGCGGCAAGTTATACATGGAGATTAATGTTAACAATGGTAGAGGTTATGTTTCTCAAAATAAGAACAAAACTGATGATAAGCCATTATCTACAATACCTGTAGATTCAATATACACTCCAGTAAAAAGAGTTAACTTCGCAGTTGAGAATACTAGAGTAGGACAAATCACAGATTACGATAAATTAACTATAGAAATTTGGACTAACGGAACTATTAGACCTGATGAAGCTATCGGCTTATCAGCTAAGATTCTTATCGAACACTTCAAATTATTCATGACATTAACTGATCATGCAGATAATGTTGAAATCATGATAGAAAAAGAAGAAGATAAGAAAGAAAAAGTTCTAGAAATGACTATAGAAGAACTTGATTTATCTGTTAGAAGCTTTAACTGCTTAAAAAGAGCTGGTATAAATACAGTTCAAGAGTTAACAGAGAAATCAATGGATGACATGATGAAGGTGAGAAACCTAGGAAAGAAATCTCTTGAAGAGGTTGAGCAGAAACTTGAAGGCTTAGGATTGATTTTCAAACCTAGCGAAGAGTAAGGAGGTATAGATATGGCACAGCAACGTAAGTTAGGACGTCCAACTGATCAAAGAATGGCAATGCTTAGAGGTCTTACAACTAGTTTCTTAAAGTATGGTAGAATAGAAACTACTGAAGCTAGAGCAAAAGAAACTAAGAGATTAGCTGAAAAAATGATAACTCTAGCTAAAAGAGGAGATCTTCATGCTAGAAGACAAGTGCTTGCATTTGTAAGAGAAGAGGATGTTGTTAAGAACTTATTTGACAACGTAGCTCCAAAATACGCTGAAAGAAACGGTGGTTACACTAGAATAATGAAGATGGGACCAAGAAGAGGCGATGGAGCAGAGGTTGTTGTATTAGAATTAGTATAATGATTAAAGGGGATTAAGTAAGGCTAACTTAGTCCCCCTTTTGTTATAGAATAAAACTTTAAGTAGGAACTCTCTAATGGAGGGATAATAGATGGAAACTAATAATAACTTAAAAGAAGAAAAATTAATAAATACTAATGAAGGTTCCAATAAAGTACCCGAAATCATTAGTGAAAATTTAAGATATAGTTATCCACCAGATAGTGAAGGTAATATTAAGGTTGCTGTTGATGGGGTTAATATGACTATTAATAAGGGTGAATTTGTAGTTGTATTAGGCCATAATGGTTCAGGAAAATCTACTTTTGCTAAGCATATTAATGCTTTACTTGCACCAACAGAGGGAAAAGTAATAGTAGCTGGATATGATACAAGTGTGGAAGAAAACATATGGGAAGTAAGAAGCAAGGCTGGAATGGTATTTCAAAATCCGGACAACCAAATTGTTGCTACCATAGTAGAAGAAGATGTAGCTTTTGGTCCTGAAAACTTAGGTGTAGAGCCTAAGGAAATAAGAAAAAGAGTTGATGAAGCTCTTGAAAGAGTTAACATGACTGAGTATAAAAAGCATGGACCACATCTTTTATCAGGTGGACAAAAGCAGAGGGTAGCTATAGCAGGAATACTAGCTATGATGCCTGAGTGTATAATTCTTGATGAGCCAACTGCGATGTTAGACCCATCCGGAAGAAAAGAGGTTATAGAAACTATTCTTGATTTAAATAAGAATCATGGAATTACTATAGTGTTTATAACTCACTTTATGGAGGAAGCTGTTCAGGCAGATAGAATCTATGTTATGGATGAAGGTAAAGTTATTGTAGAGGGTAATCCAAGGCAAGTATTTAAAAATGTGGATGTTATGAAAAACTTAGGTTTAGATGTTCCACAAATGACAGAATTGGCTTATGAATTAAATAAATCAGGTGTTAATATTAAACCAGATATATTAACTATAGATGAGATGGTGAATGAATTATGTCAATTAAAATAGAAAATTTAACTCATATATATATGAACAATACTCCTTTTGAAAAAAAAGCACTTGATGAGGTATCTATAACTATAAATGATGGGGAATTTGTAGCGTTAATTGGACATACAGGTTCAGGGAAATCTACATTAATACAACACATGAATGGATTATTAAAACCAAGTAGTGGAAGAATAGTTGTTGATGAAGTAGATATAACTGCAAATGGAGTTAAACTTACAGATATAAGAAAAAAAGTGGGATTAGTATTTCAATATGCTGAATATCAGTTGTTTGAAGAAACAATAGAAGCTGATATTATGTTTGGACCTAGAAATCTTGGACTTTCAGAGGAAGAGATTTTATCTAGAACTAAAAGAGCTATGGAAATGGTAGGACTTGACTATGAGACCTATAGAAATAAATCTCCATTTGATTTAAGTGGAGGGCAAAAAAGAAGAGTAGCAATAGCTGGAGTTGTAGCTATGGAGCCTAAGGTATTAATCTTAGATGAACCTACAGCAGGATTAGATCCAAAGGGAAGAGACGAAATATTAGGAGAACTTCATAAACTTCATAAAGCATATAATATGACTATTATCCTTGTATCACATAGCATGGAGGATGTAGCTAAGGTTGCAGATAAAATCTTTGTTATGGATGAAGGAAAGTGTGTTTTAGATGGAACACCAAAGGATGTATTTAAGGAAGTTGAGACCTTAGAAAAAGTAGGTCTTGCAGTACCACAGGTTACATATCTTATGCGAGAATTAAATAAAGTTGGATTTAAGTTACCTGATGATATTTTTACATTAGAACAGGCAAAAAAAGAGCTGCTTAAAATATTAGGAAAGCAATAGGCTCCTTTTATAAAGCTTTGGAGGAGTAAAGATGATTAAAGATATTACAATAGGACAATATATACCAGGAGATTCATTTATTCATAAGTTAGATGCTAGAGTAAAGATATTACTCTCTCTGCTATTTATAGTTGACCTATTCTTAATAAATGACTTCACAGGATATATTGTAATTTTTGCATTTGTATTTATGGCAATATCCATATCTAAGATTAAATTTAGATACATATATAAGGGATTAAAGCCTATATTTATACTTATGATAATAACAGCTCTATTTAATGTATTCCTTACCAGAGGAACAGGAGAGCCGTTAATACATTGGGGATTTATTAAGGTATATGAGGAAGGTATAAGGACAGCAGTATTTATGGTATTGAGACTTATATTCCTTATTATAGGAACTTCTTTATTAACTCTTACAACATCACCAATTGAGCTTACTGATGGAATAGAAAAGCTACTAGGACCTTTTAAGAAGATTGGTGTACCTGCTCACGAGCTTGCTATGATGATGACTATAGCTTTAAGATTCATTCCAACACTTATGGATGAAACTGATAAGATTATGAAGGCTCAGAAGGCTAGAGGAGCAGACTTTGAAACTGGAAGCATAGTAAAGAGAGCTAAGAGTTTAATTCCACTTCTAGTACCACTATTTATCAGTTCTTTTAGACGTGCAGATGAACTTGCAATGGCTATGGAAGCTAGATGTTATAGAGGCGGGGATGGAAGAACTAGAATGAAGATTTTAAAAATCACATCTAGGGATTATGTAGCTACAGCTGTGATGTTTGGATTAACGGGTATTATTATATCTATGAAAATCTGGCTTTAATATAGGAAGAAGATATCTATGAGAAATATTAAGTTAATATTAGAATATGATGGAACTAATTATCTTGGCTGGCAGAAGCAACCAAAGGGCACTACAGTTCAAGGCGCTGTGGAAGAAGCTATAAGTAATCTAACCAAAGAAGAAGCAAGCATTATAGGATGCAGCAGGACAGACAGTAAGGTTCACGCTAAGAGATATGTGTGTAATTTCAAAACAAACAGCACAATTCCAGCAGCTAGATTTAGAGAGGCATTAAACTTTTACCTTCCTGAGGATATATCAATTATGGAATCAGAAGAAGTAGAAGAAGATTTTCATGCTAGATATGATTCTAGGGGAAAGATGTATTCTTATACCATAGTTAGTAGTAAAAGCAGAATGCCAATGTGTAGAAATTTTACATATCACATAAAAAGTGAATTAAATATAGATAGAATGAAAGCGGCAGCGGAGGTTTTTATTGGTACTCATGACTTTGAAGCTTTCAGAAATTTAGGAAGCTCTGTTAAGACTACGATAAGAACCATAACTAAACTAGATATAGTACAAGAGAATGAATATATAAAAATTTATATAGCTGCTGATGGATTTTTATATAACATGGTAAGAATTATTGTGGGAACACTTATAGATGTTGGAATGGGGAAGAAAGATACAGAAGACATTAAAAAGATACTAGACAGTAAGAATCGCAAGAATGCTGGTAAAACTTGTCCACCACAAGGTTTGTGCCTAGTTGAAGTTTATTATGAATAATACTAAAATAGGTTGACACACCCGGGAAATTGTATTATAATAAATTTTGTTCGTATAAAGAATAATAATTAAAAAATATTTGTGAGTGAGATCCATTAGCCCCGGATCTTTATCATATAATTAATTTGTTAAAAATCAGGGAGGTAATTAAATGAAATCATACTTAGCTAAAAAAAGCGAGATACAAAAAAAATGGTATGTAGTAGACGTTGAAGGAATGACTTTAGGAAGAGCTGCAAGCCAAATCGCTTCTATATTAAGAGGAAAACATAAACCAGAATTTACTCCAAACGTGGATACTGGGGATTACGTAATAGTTGTAAATGCAGAGAAAATTGTTTTAACAGGAAAGAAATTAGATCAAAAAATGTTAAGACATCACTCTTTATATCCAGGCGGATTAAAAGAAATACCTTACAGAGAAGCTTTAGCTAAAAAGCCAGAGTTCGTTTTCGAAGAAGCTGTAAGAAGAATGCTTCCAAAAGGAGTTCTTGGAAGACAAATGGCTAAGAAGCTAACTGTTTACAGAGGACCAGAGCACCAAAACCACGCTCAAAACCCAGAAGTATTAGAGTTAAAATACTAAGAAGTAGTATTGTAAGGAGGAATAAATAATGGCAAAAGTTCAACATTTTGGAACAGGTAGAAGAAAAAAATCAGTTGCTAGAGTAAGACTTGTACCAGGCGAAGGTAAAGTTGTAATAAATAAAAGAGAAATGGATAACTACTTTGGATTAGATACATTAAAATTCATAGTTAACCAACCATTAGTTTTAACAGGAACTAAAGATAAGTTTGACGTATTAGTTAACGTTCACGGTGGTGGATACACAGGTCAAGCTGGAGCTATCAGACACGGAGTTTCTAGAGCTTTATTAAAAGCTGACGAGAGCTTAAGACCAGAACTTAAGAAAGCTGGATTCTTAACAAGAGACCCAAGAATGAAAGAAAGAAAGAAATACGGTCTTAAGAAAGCTAGAAGAGCTTCTCAATTCTCTAAGAGATAGTCAAGCGATTCATTTCGGATTGTATATATCCCACAAACATTATGTTTGTGGGATTTTTTTATTTTAGGAAGAAATCACTTCGAAAACTGTCAGTGTAAAATATATGTATTAAACAATTTATTCTATATATTGGAAATTGAACTGTGAAATAGAGGGCGTATATGATAAAATTATACATATGTTAAGGGGGGGAAATAATTTAATGTATAATTATTTTAGGTAATAAGAGAAGATTATCCCCCTGTAAGTAGAAAATATAAGTGAAATGATGTAAGGAAAAGTAGAGAGAATACTGATAAGATATTTAACTATAAAATAGCGGATAGCTAGATTTTAATCAAACAGGAGGTAATACAATGAGGATTGCAATTTGTGATGATGAAGAAGCACAGAGAGAACTTATAATAGAATGTGTTAAAAAATACTTTACTAGTAAAAAAATTATTGTATGTGTGGAAGAGTATGAAAGTGCAGAACAGTTTTTATTCCAGTATGATTGTAATCGTGATTTGGATATAGCTCTATTAGATATTCAGATGTCCGGTATGGATGGAATAAGTCTTGCGAAGAAGCTACGTAGTCAGAATGAGGAATTATCAATTATTTTTATAACGGCAATGACAGATTATATATTTGAGGGATTTGAAGTACAAGCTATTAATTACTTACTTAAGCCTTTTGATGAAGAAAAACTACATATTTGTCTTGATAAAGCAGTTAATCAATACAGTAAGCAAGAAAGATACATCGCATTACGAGTGGATAAAGAATTAATAAAGCTAAAAAAGAGTCAAATCATTCGTATAGAAAGTGAAGGACATTATATGAATATAATTATGGCCAATGAAAGGTATCGAATTAAAAGGACAATGAAAGAAATTGAAGCTGAGTTACTTGAAGATAATTTCTTTAAAATAAGTCGAAGTGATTTAATTAATCTATATAGTATAGAAAGAATTACTCAAAAGGAAGTTATGATGGTTAATGGTGATAAAATATTAATACCTAAAGGAAAGCATCGAGAAATTAGTGAAGCATTTATGAATTGTCATTTTAGAAAGGAGTAATCCTATTGTTAGTTTCAAGCATTATATTTCTATTAGGAGCAGTAGCGTCTATGGTATGGATGTTTCCAGTTGTTGATGAGAAAAGTAGTCAGTTTGTATTTATCTTCATTTTATTAGTTACATTTGGGGTAACTAATTTGTTTCATGTAGCAGTGATTGGATGGTTAGTAATATTGATATTAATAGATTTATATATTCTTTTTTATGCCAGTATATATGAGCATTTTATAAATTATTGCATTATACAAATAGGCGTATTTACATTAATTTTAGGCATACTTTTATTTTATAAACAGGGAGAATTAATTGAGCTACTGCCAATACTATTTCTGTCTACTATGTATCTTATTCAATTGTGGTTGAAGATGAGAGTAAGATTTGAGTTATTTATTGGCATTATTTTTTTTACTACCGTATTTTTTTATCTTGGAGTTATGGGATATAAATATCTGATGTTATTTTGCACATTATTTTTTCTTGCTTTTATTGAATCTTTATATAATGGACTATCAAAAAACTTTGTTAAGAATACAAAGGAGTTCCAAAAAGAAGTTATGCTGCACCACTATGAAGAAGTGAAGTCAATATACCTAAATATGCGTGGATGGCGTCATGATTATCATAATCATATTCAAACCATGAAAGCAATTCTTGCATTAGAGCATTATGATAGAGTAAGAAAATATTTGGGAGAGCTAGAAGCTGATTTAGCTCAAGTGGATAACTTGATTAAAAGCGGTAACTTGATGGTTGATGCTATATTAAATTCAAAGTTATCTTTAGCAAAAAAACATGGAATCAAAATTACTTGCAAAGCTATAGTACCAGAACATATTAGAGTATCAGATATTGATATTTGCGTAATAATAGGAAATCTATTAGATAATGCAATGGAGGCTTGTCATCAGATTGAGGTGGAAAAAAGATTTATACGTATATATGGAGATATTGTACAAAGTCAGTTTTACTTTTCAGTTTTAAACTCTGCAAGTGAGGATTTGACCTTTAATCAGAAGAATTATATTAGTGAAAAGCGGGGAGAACATGGGCATGGTTTGAAACGAGTTAAGCTAACAGTTGATAAATATGAAGGTTATATAAAATTAAGAAATGAATCAGGAGTTTTTGCTAGTGAAATTATGATCCCTTTATAAAGGAAACTTCTTCTCATATTCATTGGAAGGAGTAAGTTTATGTAAAACAAATCATAGATTTGGACACTCACTTAAATTGAGAAAACCGTTTTGTGAATGAAAATAGCCATTTCATGAACAAAACGGTTTTTCTAATAATAATACTATATAATACAAATAAGGAGCTATTTGTATTATAGAAAGAGAGGGGAGTAAAGATGATTAGTAGAGCCGAAGCGAGAAAACAAAATACATTATTAAAAAATATGTGGCAGGCATTAGTAGATATTAAAATCATGGGTTATCGGTATTATGTTTATCTGTTGTTAGACATCAGTATACAGATTTTAGTTCCATTTTTTATGGTACTTATTCCAGCAGGGGTGGTAGAACTTTTGCAGAGTAAGGCAGAACTTTCCTTATTATTGACCCGTGTTGTTCTATGGATTGGTGGAATTTTAGTTTTGAATTTAATTCGTACTTATGTCCATGATAAGTTAGATAATATGGCGGTGATTCTTACTGATGTACAGTATTGGAGAAGGTTACAGAAAAAAGTAATGAGTTGCGACTTAAAACATCTTGAGGGTGAAGAGGAACGAGAACGGTTATATGAGGCGCAAGGAAGCCTAAGCGGTGGAGATGGAACGGGCAAATTGTCAGGGGTTATAGGACTTTATATGTATGGCATAGCTTTGATAATAAATATAGGTGGATTCTTATTGTATGCTTCTTTAGCAGGAAGTCTAAATCCTATTTTATTAGGTATACTTTTTATAACTTCAATAGTAAATTGTTATGCTAAGTCAAAGGCTATAAGGTATCAGTTTGAACATATGGATAAATTTTGGGATAATAGCAGTAGATTTTGGTATTTAAAGAAGGAATCTATTAATACTGAAAAGACAAAGGATATTCGGATGTATCATATGTATAACTGGTTTGATAAGGCATTGAGTAAGAATACGGAGGAAGCAACAAGCTATTTCGATGATATACATAATCATCATTTTTATGGAAATGTTGTAATAAAAGTAATGGCTATTCTTCGTGATAGTTTCGCATATGGATTTTTAATATATCAATTAATACAAGGAAATATGGATATAGCAAAGTTTATTGTTTATCTTGGAGTTATAGCAGGTTTTGGAGTTTGGGTCAGTGAAATTGTAAATAGTTACTCCTACTTGCGAAAGATTAATGATGGTATTGCGTTATTTCAAGATTACGTAAAGGATATAGAAGATGTTAAGGGTGCTTCCAAGAAAAATACGTTACAAAGTGAAGAAAATTCAAAAGAAAAATATGTACAAGGAAAAGAAAGAGAGATACTAAGAGTTTGCAATACCATTGTTTTTGAAGATGTTTGTTTTGGTTATGGAGATAAGCTGATTTTTGAACATTTCAATTTAACTTTACATGCAGGAGAAAAGCTTGCTTTAGTAGGAATAAATGGAGCGGGTAAAACAACCTTAATGAAGCTATTATGTGGTCTTTATCCCTTAAATGGTGGAAGAATTCTAATTGATGGGAAGGATATATCAAAATTAAGTAGAGAACAGTGTTATGAATATATATCAATTCTATTTCAGGATGTACACGTACTTCCTTTTTCAATAGGAAAAAATGTGGCTTGTGCTTGGACTGATGAGGAAATAAAGGAAATGGAGATAACTAACGACAAAAATCTATGTAGCCATGCTTTCTCAAAGGTTGACTCAGCATCCTTTGAAAGTAATGTTTATAAAGAAGAAAAAGTAATAAACTGTTTAAAGCAAGCTAAGCTTTGGGAGAAGATAAAATCACTTCCAAGGGGAATTCATACTCCTCTAACACAAATTTTAGATGCTACAGGAATACAATTATCAGGAGGAGAGACACAAAGATTGATGTTAGCACGTGCCCTTTATAAGGAGGCACCAATATTAATTTTAGATGAGCCAACAGCGGCTTTAGACCCCATTGCAGAAAGTGAGTTGTATGAGGAATATGCTAATCTATGTGAGGATAAGATATCTGTATTTATTTCTCATCGTCTTAGCTCTACTCGTTTTTGTGATCGAATAGTATTCTTAGAGCATGGAAGAATTGTGGAAGAGGGAAGCCATGAAATATTGATGAAGAAGAATGGAAGCTATGCTTCAATGTATCAAATACAATCTCATTATTATCAAAAGGAGATGGAGCGGGATGAAGCAGGAATTTAAGAAGGGAAAAGAAACTTACAGATTATTAAAGATGATTCACTCCCTAGATAGAAATTTAATTCCAATTGATCTTTTAGGAGCAATATTTAAAGGATTTGAACCATTCATTCCAATTATAGGAAGTGCATATATTATTGATTACCTATTACAGGAGAATTGGAGAAAAGCTATTATTTATACAGTTATAATGATTCTAACAACTGGAATTATTGGAGTAATATCAAGTTATATCGAGAAGATAAAGGATGTGAAGAGCATGACAATTAACCGTTTGTGCAATAGTAGTATCCTATTAAAAGCTATTTCACTTGACTATGCAACCTTTGAGGATAAAAAGAATCTTGAAGAATTTCAGGCAGCTGATTATAACGTATCAAGGAACGGTGGATTTGGTACTTACATGTTGCATTTTGCAGATTTGTTAACTGGGATAATAGGTTTTTTAGTAGCACTGGTTTTATTGATGAAACTTTGCTTGATGGAAGTATCTGAAAATGGCGTAGTAGGAATTATTACTTCAAAAACAGGATCAGTTGTGTTATTAGTTTCATTGGTTGTAATACTAGCTATTGTGTATTCAATACTCTCTAAGAATATTAATAAGAAGAATTTAGAGATGTATAAAGAAATGATGGATGTAAATCAAAAAATGGAGTTTATGTCCTGGAGGTTATCTATAGATAGTGACTACGCAAAGGAGATACGACTTTATAATATGCAAGGGATGATATATCGTGAGTGGAAAAAGCTATCTATAGATATAAGTGACTTTTACCAAAGATTCTGGAAGGCTATGAGAAAATTTCTAATGACTACATCCTTCTTAAGTGATTTTGTATTATTAGTAGCATATATTTTCGTTGGCCTTAAGGCCTATATAGGAGCTGTTTCCATCGGTACTTTTACTCAGTATGTAGGAGCGGTCAGACAAATGAATACATCTCTTAGGGCTATAATTGAATCCATAAATAAAATCAATTTGTGCCAATCTTATCTTACATTCTATACAGACTTTTTAGATAAGAAAAATAAGCTTGATACGGGCTCTCTGCCAGTAGAAAGACGTAGAGATAATGAATATGAGGTTGAATTTCATAATGTAAGTTTTAGGTATCCTGGAAGTGATGAATATATATTAAAGGATATTTCCGTTAAGTTGGATATGAAGAATCGTTTTGCTATAGTTGGACGTAATGGTGCAGGAAAGACTACATTTATTAAATTATTATGCAGGTTGTACGATGTAACAGAAGGTGTTATCACATTGAATGGAGTTGATATTCGAAAATATGACTACCAAGAATATCTAAATCTATTTGCTTCAGTATTTCAAGATTTCTCATTATTCTCTATACAAGTAAAAGAGAATGTGGCATGTAGTGAGAAGGTGGATGAAGAGAAAATATGGAAGGTTTTAGAATGTGCGGGGGTTAAGGAGCGAATTGATAAGATGCAGAGTAAATTAGATACTCAATTGTATCATGAAATGGGTGATGGAGAGGATATATCCGGTGGTGAAGCTCAAAAGCTTGCCATTGCAAGAGCGTTATATAAGGATGCTCCATTTGTAATTTTAGATGAACCTACGGCCGCACTTGATCCAATCAGTGAATATGAAATATATTCTCGCTTTAACGAAATGGTAAATAATAAAACCAGTATTTATATCTCGCATAGAATGAGCAGCTGTCGTTTCTGCGATGACATACTTGTTTTTGATAATGGCACGTTAATTCAAAGAGGAAATCATGATATGTTGATGAAGAATCGTGATAATATATATGCAAAATTGTGGCATGCACAGGCGAAGTACTATGCGTAGGGGGAATTAGAGATATAATATCATGATAAAGTATTGAAAGAATTAAGTTTTATTTCCCCCAGGGTTAGGCCTTGGGGGATTTTTTTAGGGTATATGATTTTATAGATTTTAATGGACTATAAGTTGTAAGAATTTAACAAAATATTAAGATAGATTATTATACTTTATAACAAATGGAGATTGTATTGAAAACTCTAGTCTAGGTAGACAAGAGTTTATAATATACATACTACATTTACATAGTTATGTTAAATTCATGTTAAAAAAGTTAAATATCATTAACTTAATGAAAAATATATTGTATTATTAAAAAGGAATTTTATTAAATAAGGGGTTGAACATAAGATAATTCATGTGCAACTTGGGAGGTAAATTGATGGACACTATATTTACTATTATTAACCTTATGGGCGGCCTTGGGCTCTTCCTATATGGTATGAACATGATGGGAGATGGTCTTGAGAACGCAGCAGGGGACAAGCTTAAAGGGATTTTTGATAAGATTACATCTAATCCAATTAAGGGCGTACTTACTGGTACTATAGTTACAGCTATTATTCAAAGTAGTAGTGCAACTACAGTTATGATAGTTGGTTTTGTTAATGCCGGACTAATGAACTTGTATCAGGCAGCAGCTGTAATAATGGGAGCCAATATTGGAACAACTATAACAGCACAGTTAATCACATTTAAATTTAATGATTTTGCGCCTATATTTTTAGCAATAGGAGCTATGATGGCTCTATTTACTAAAAAAAGAAAAATAAAAGAAATCGGAAATATAATTTTAGGTTTCGGAATATTATTCTTAGGATTAAATTTAATGTCTAGTGCAATGTCTCCATTAAAGGATTCAGAGGTATTTAGAAATATAATTCTGAGTTTAGAGGGGCGTACTTTATTAGGAGTACTTATAGGTACAATTATGACAGCGGTACTACAAAGTTCTTCAGCATCAACAGGTATATTGGTAGCCCTAGCATCAACAGGTAGCTTACCATTATCAGTTGCTATTCCAATATTATTAGGTAATAACATAGGTACTTGTGTAACGGCATTAATCTCAAGTATTGGAACTTCTAGAACTGCGAAGAAAGCAGCACTTTTACACTTAACAATAAAGATAATAGGTACTGTAATATTCTTAATAATACCTATGGATGTCGTAACAAATATGGTATTAAAAATAAGTCCTACTGTAGGGGCTACTGCAATACCTAAGCAAATAGCTAATGCACATACTCTATTTAATGTGGTAAACACAATTATTTTATTACCATTTATTAAATATTTAGTTGCATTTGTTAATAAAATTCTACCTGGCGAAGAGGATAGAGAGGTAGTTGGATTAAAATATATAGACGATAGATTGTTAGAAACTCCAGCTATAGCATTTGGACAAACTACTAATGAAATTATAAGAATGGCAGAAAAATCAAAGGATAATTTAGAATTAGCTATGACAGCCTTTGAAACTGCTGATGAAGCATTAATAGAAAAAGTATATGCTAATGAAAAAAATATTAACATCTTAGAGCATGATATAACAAGATTCCTAGTTAAGCTTTCAAACTCAGAGTTAAGCGAGGAAAAGAAAATATCGTTAGGGGCATACTTCCACGTAGTAAATGATATAGAACGTGTAGGAGACCATGCAGAAAACATAGCGGACCTTGCAAGTGAAAGAATATCTAAGGAATTGCATTTCTCAAATGATGCTATAGTAGAATTAAAAAATATGTTTAGCTATACTACTAAAGCTCTAGAGATGAGTATAGACTGTTTTAAAAACTATGATAAGGCAAAGGTTAGCAGCATAAGTGTTATTGAAGAGAAGATAGATACTCTAGAAAAAGAATTACGTGTGTCTCATATTAGAAGATTAAATTCTGGCGTATGTGACGCAGTAGTTGGAGCTATTTTCTTAGATTTAATCAGTAATCTAGAGAGAGTTGGAGACCACTCTATTAATATTGCAGAGATAATTGCTGAAAACTAGTTTTAATTAGAATGAAAGAGAAATTTCCCTAGTGGAAATTTCTCTTTTTTATTTTAGCTAATCAATAAATTCTTCTATATTACTAATTAGAAGGAACCTTTTATTTTAAAAGAATACTAAAATAAACTAATAGTGAATAGATATAATTACATAGTAATGTTAAGGATGGGGAGTAAAATAGGGAATAGGGTAAGAAATAAAAAACTAATTAGTATACTTTCAGTAATTGTGCTAGGGTTTATGTTCATGTCAATTATTAATGTAAACCATGCAGTGGCTACTTACAAAGAGCTGGAGGGAAAAGGAACTGATGAGAAGGTAATTCTTATAGATGCTGGACATGGGGGAATTGATGGTGGAGCATCAGCTAAGGATGGCACTCCTGAGAAGGATATTAATTTAAATATTGGAGTGCTATTAGGTGCCAATTTGAAGAGTATGGGATATAAAGTTGAGTTTACGAGAACTGAGGACGTAGGATTATATACTGAAGGTAAATCTGTAAGAGAAAAGAAAATAGAGGATCTAAGTAATAGAGCTAAACTAAAGGAAGAAACAAATTGCGATGTATTTGTAAGTATTCATCTTAATACTTTTCCACAATCCAGTTGCAAGGGAGCTCAAGTTTGGTATTCTAATTATACAGGTAGTAGCGAATTAGGAAATCTTGTCCAGAGTACCCTTAAGGAGAAGCTAGACCCTAGTAATAAGCGGGAAGCAAAGGCTGCTGGCACTCAATATAAGGTTCTAAGGGAGAAGGATACAATGCCAGGAATTATAGTTGAGTGTGGTTTTTTAAGTAATGTAGAAGAGTGTGAACTATTAAAAACAGAGGAGTATCAGATGAAAGTTGCAGATGCAATTGCTGAAGGGATAAGTAAATATTCGAAATAGAGAGATAATGAAAGAAAAAAGCCTGTTTTTGTAGAATAAAGCAGGTTTTTTTCTGAATTCAGGGAAAAAACTGAATTGCAAATGAATGGGTGGCGTGGTAATATGATGAAGGATTGGATTGAGCCATTAATCCAATTTGAATAGGGGGTAAAGTATTGAATATTAGAATTAATAAAGATAACCGAATACCTCTTTATATTCAGGTTAAAAAACAGATAATATACCTTATTAAGGATGGAACCTTGAGGGTTGGAACTAAAATGCCAACGGAAAGAGAATTATCTAAGGAGTTAGGAATTAGTAGAAATACTATTAGTTCAGCTTACAATGAGCTAGAATCTAAAGGGATATTAAAGTCCATTAGAGGTCGAGGAACATTTGTAGCAGAGGAAATAGAATCCTGGAAAAGAGATGAAGGTACACATAAGGTAAATAAACTTATAGATTTAGCTCTAGAGGAAGCACTGCAATGTGGAATTGAAGCCGAGGATTTTATAGACGTAGTAATAAGTAGGGTTAGAGAAAAAAGTGAAGCAATAAGTAGAATCACATCTGGATTTGTAGAGTGTAACAATGAACAAGCTGTAATTTTCAGTGATACTATAAGAAACATAACTAAGGTGAATACGATTCCATTTACTTTGAGAGATTTACAAAGCATGGATAAAATGACGAAGGACAGGCTTTCAAAGTGTCAAATTATAATATCACCATTTAACCATGCTAATGAAGTGAATCAATTACTGCAAGGTTTAGACAAGGAAGTATTAGGCGTTGCCACAGGACCTAATTTAGAGTCCATAGTAAAGATTGCAAGGCACCCTATAGATATGAAGTTTGCTTTTGTTTGTTTATCAGATGAATTTATATTTAGAATTCAATCTGCCCTTGATGATGCTGGAATTGGAGATTTGGATGTAAAATACTTTAATGGAAAAGACGAGAAGCAGCTTAAGGAAACAATTGATGCTGCTGATGTATTAATCGTAACTCCAGCAAGATATAACGAAGTACATAATCTTAATTATGCTAATAAGGAGCTCATAGAGTTCTCTTATATAATAGATGGAGAGTCAATTAAAATACTAAAATCAAAAATCGTAGAAACAAAGTACCAAAAAGATTAACTGGGAGGATGCAAAGATGAAAAAGAAAAAATTAGTTCTTGGTGTTATTGGAGCAGATTGTCATGCTGTAGGTAACAAGATTCTAGATTACTCATTAACAGAGGCAGGTTTTGAGGTTATTAATATTGGGGTTTTATCACCACAAGAGGATTTCATTAATGCAGCTGTTGAAACTAATGCAGATGCTATTATAGTGTCATCTTTATATGGACATGGAGAAATAGACTGTAGAGGATTAAGAGAAAAATGTGATGAGGCTGGACTTAAAGACATCCTTATATATGTGGGAGGAAATATAGTTGTAGGAAAGCAAAACTGGGACGAGGTTTATAACAGATTTAGAGCTATGGGCTTTAATAGAGTTTATCCACCTGGAACAAGCGTAGATACAACTATTCATGATTTAAAAGAAGATTTAAAAATAGTAGAGTAGATTAAAGTTTTAAGAAAAAAGACTAAATTTAACTAATATTGCGAAGGAGTTAGGTGTTTTATATGAATGCTTATTTACTTTTAGATTTTGGTAGCACATATACCAAACTAACCGCAGTTGATATAGACAATGAGGAAATCCTAGCTACTGCTAAGGATATCACAACCATTGAGGATGACATAATGATAGGTTTTAATAAGGCCTATGAAAATCTGATGACACAACTTGAAGGCAAAGATATAAATTTTGTTAAGAAGCTTGCTTGTTCATCAGCAGCAGGAGGACTGAAAATGGTTGCCATTGGTCTTGTACCTGATCTTACTGCAGAAGCGGCTAAAAGAGCAGCTTTAGGAGCTGGGGCGAGAGTTATAAAGGTATATAGCTATGAGTTAACAAGGGATGAGATTGAAGAGATTAAGAACTTGGATTTAGATATAATTCTTTTGGCAGGTGGAACTAACGGAGGAAACAAGCAGTGTATTATTCATAATGCAAAGATGCTAGTTGAAGGTAATATAAATATTCCAATAGTTGTTGCTGGTAACAAGAGTGCTAATGACGAGGTAAGGGATCTTTTAAAAGATGCAGGATTTTATTTTAGTGTTACAGAAAATGTAATGCCGAGTTTAAATACTTTAAATGTAGAGCCTGCAAGAGAAGAAATTAGAAAAGTATTTATGGATAGAATCACTGATGCAAAGGGACTTACTAATGCAGAAAACTTCATTAATGGTATTCTTATGCCAACTCCAGCAGCAGTACTTAAGGCAGCAAGAGTTTTAGGACAAGGTAGTGATGAGGAAGAAGGCGTTGGAGACTTAGTTATAGTTGACATCGGTGGTGCTACTACAGATATTCACTCTATAGGATATGGTGAGCCAACTAAGGGTGGAGTTAATATGAAAGGTCTTGAAGAGCCTTATGCTAAAAGAACAGTAGAAGGCGACTTAGGTATGAGATATTCAGCTGTGTCTCTTTGGGAAGCTGGAGGAAGCAGAAAGTTTCGTAGTTATTTAGGCGATAAAGAAAGAAAAGTCGATATTGAAAGTAACTGCAAGCATAGAAATAAAAATATAAGAATGGTGCCACAAAATGAGGAAGAGATTCTATTTGATGAAGCAATGGCAAAGATGGCTACTGAGTTATCTATGGAAAGACATTGTGGAACTGTAGAGTGTATTTATACACCTATGGGAGCTGTATATAATCAGCTTGGTAAGGATCTAATGGAAGTTAAGTACATGATAGGAACTGGAGGAGTACTAGTTCATAGTGAGAGTCCAGGAGACATCATGAGAGCTGGAACTTTCAATAAAGAAAATGCAGTGTCTTTAAGACCAAAGCATCCTAAGATGCTAGTAGATAAAACTTATATATTATCATCAATGGGGCTTTTAGCTCAAGATTATCCAGATAAAGCCGTAAGAATAATGAAAAAATATTTAGTTGAAGTATAATTACTGGGGGGTAAAACAAAGTGGAATTACGAAATAAAAAATGGACAGAAGAAGAATTTTTCAAAGTAAGAGAAGAAGTATTAGCTCAATGGCCAACAGGTAAGGATATAGATTTACAAGAAGCTATAGAATACAATAAAAGAATTCCAGATCATAAGAACTTTGCTAAAAAACTAAGAGGGGCAAAGGAAGCTGGTATTACTTTAGCTCAACCAAGAGCTGGAGTTGCTCTAATAGATAGTCACATAGAGTTACTGAACTTCCTAGATAAGGAAGGAGGAGCAGACTTACTTCCAACCACTATAGATAGTTATACTAGACAAAATAGATATGATGAATGTGAAATTGGGATACAAGAAAGTATTAAAGCTAGAAGATCTCTTTTAAATGGTTTCCCAGGAGTTAACCATGGACTTAAGGGATGTAGAGAAGTATTTGAGAACGTAAATCTACCTCTACAATCTAGACACGGTACTCCAGATGGAAGATTACTTGCAGAAATCACTCACGCTTCAGGATGGACTTCAAATGAAGGTGGCGGTATTTCTTACAATATACCATATGCAAAGAACGTTAGTATGGAAAAAACTCTACTTGATTGGCAATATTGCGATAGACTTGTAGGTTATTATGAGGAGCAAGGAGTATCTATCAACAGAGAGCCATATGGACCTTTAACAGGAACTTTAGTACCACCAAGTATGTCAAACACAGTTGCAATTATAGAATCACTTCTTGCAGCAGAGCAAGGTGTAAAAAATATTACTGTTGGATATGGACAGTGCGGAAACTTAGTTCAAGACGTAGCAGCTATAAGAGCGCTTGAAGAGCAATGTAATGACTATTTAAGAGCTTATGGATATGAAGATGTTTATTTAACTACAGTTTTCCACCAGTGGATGGGTGGATTCCCAGCAGATGAAGCTAAGGCTTTTGGAATAATTTCTACTGGATCTGCAGTTGCAGCTCTTGCAGGAGCAACTAAGGTTATAGTTAAAACTCCTCATGAAGCAATAGGTATTCCAACTAAGGAAGCTAATGCTCAAGGTATTAAAGCAACTAAGATGACTTTAACTCTTCTTGAAGGTCAGCATATGAAATTATCTGATGAGCTTAGAATTGAAATCGGAATAATTAAAGCTGAAACAAGATGTATAATAGATAAAGTATTCGAAGTTGGAAATGGTGACTTAGCTCAAGGTGTTGTTAAGGCATTCCAAATGGGAATAATGGATATACCATTTGCACCAAGTAAATATAATGCAGGTAAAATGATGCCAGCTAGAGACAATAACGGAGCGGTAAGATATCTTAAGTTTGGTAACCTTCCATTCTATGCAGAGCTTAAAGCATTTAATATGCGAAAGTTAGACGAAAGAGGAAAGTTTGAAAACCGTGAAGTTGGATTCCAAATGACAGTAGATGATATTTTTGCAGTAGGAAAAGGACAGTTAGTAGGAAGACCAGAGAAATAAGCTGAATTTAAAATTAGTAACAACGATAAAATTTAAATAGAAACTTTTAGTTAAAAGAAAGTAGGGGGCATTTAAAATGAAAATTGTTGACGTGATTTGTTCTGCAGGAAGAACAGGATTTTACTTTGATGACCAAAGAGCTATAAAGGCAGGAGCAGGACATGATGGATTTACTTATGTAGGCTCAACTGTAACTGAAGGATTTACTTCAGTAAGACAAGCTGGAGAATCTATATCTGTAATGTTAGTACTTGAAGATGGTCAAGTTGCTACAGGAGACTGTGCAGCAGTTCAATATTCAGGAGCAGGCGGAAGAGATCCACTATTCCTAGCAGAAGACTTTATACCAGTTATAGAAACTGAAATAGCTCCAAAGTTAATCGGAAGAGAGCTTAACAGCTTCAAAGATTTAGCTGAAGAGTTTGATAGAATGACAGTTGGTGGCAAGAGACTTCACACAGCTATCAGATACGGAGTAACTCAAGCTATCCTTGATGGTGTTGCTAAAGCTAAAAAAGTAACTATGGCTGAGGTTGTAAGAGATGAGTACAATACTGGAGTTCAAATAAAAAGAATTCCTATATTCACTCAATCTGGAGATGATAGATACAACAACTCAGATAAAATGATAATAAAGGGTGCAGACGTAATGCCTCACGCTCTTATAAATCATGTTGAAGATAAACTTGGATTAAAAGGAGAAAAGCTTAGAGACTATGTTAAATGGTTAAGTGACAGAGTTCTTAAATTAAGAACTAGTGAAGATTATAACCCAATATTCCACATGGACGTTTATGGAACTATTGGAGTTGCATTTAACTATGATACAAAGGCTATGGCTGATTATATAGCAACTTTAGAAGAAGCTGCTAAACCATTCAAGCTTAGAGTTGAAGGACCAATGGATGTTGAGCACAGAGAAAGACAAATGGAAGCTCTAAGAGACTTAACTAAAGAGTTAGATGACAGAGGAATAGATGTAGAGCTAGTTGCAGACGAATGGTGCAACACTTACGATGACGTAGTTTTATTTGCTGATAATAAATCAGGTCACATGCTTCAAATAAAAACTCCAGACCTAGGTGGAGTAAACAACACTATAGAAGCAATTCTTTACTGTAAGAATAAAGGTGTTGGAGCTTACTGTGGAGGAACTTGTAACGAAACTAACAGATCTGCAGAAATCTGCACAAACATCGCTATAGCTTGTGGAGCAGACCAATGTCTTGCAAAACCAGGTATGGGTGTTGATGAAGGATACATGATAGTTAATAACGAAATGAACAGAGTTGTTGCTTTAGTAAATAGAAGAAATAAATTAGCATAGTTTATATAAGATTTAAAGACCATAGGGGGAACTAAAATGAGAAACATTGAAGCTGTTAAGGTGACAGAAGCTGTGAGAAAGCTATGTATCGACGCGAATTATTATTTAGGTAAAGATATTAAGGATAGACTTCAGAAGTATCATGATGAAGAGCCATGGGATATCGCAAAAGGTATATTAAATAACATTTTAGTAAATGCTGATATAGCTTGCAATGAAGATAGACCAATGTGCCAAGATACAGGTATGGCTTGTGTCTTCGTAGAAATTGGACAAGAAATTCAAATTGCTGATGGAGGCCTTGAAGATGCTATAAATGAAGGTGTTAGACAGGGGTATAGAGATGGATATCTTAGAAAATCTGTAGTTGCAGATCCTTTAAACAGGGTGAACACTAAGGATAATACTCCAGCTATAATCTACTATGATATAGTTCCAGGAGATAAGCTTAAAATCACAGTAGCACCTAAAGGCTTTGGTTCTGAAAATATGAGTCAAATAAAAATGCTTAAACCTTCCGATGGACTTCAAGGAGTAAAGGACTTTATTATAAAGGTAGTTAAGGAGGCAGGGCCAAATCCTTGCCCTCCGATTATCGTTGGAGTTGGTATCGGAGGAACCTTCGATAGAGCTGCTAATATAGCAAAGAGAGCATTAATTAGAAGTATTGATGTTAGAAATGCAGATCCATTCTACGCAAATCTTGAAGAAGAACTACTTGAAACTATAAATGAGTTAGGAATAGGACCACAAGGCTTTGGTGGAAAAACCACAGCACTAGCAGTAAATATTGAAACTTATCCAACTCATATTGCTGGATTGCCTGTAGCAGTAAACATTAATTGTCATGCTACAAGACATGCAGAAATAGAGCTGTAGTTAGGAGGAGCATTATGGAAAAGAGAATTACAACACCTCTTACAGAGGAAAAAGTAAGAGGATTGAAAGCAGGAGACACTGTACTTCTAAGTGGAGTTATATATACAGGAAGGGATGCTGCACATAAAAGGTTAGTAGAACTTCTGGAAAAAGGTGAAGAGTTACCTATAGATGTAAAAGATAGTGTTATCTATTACGTAGGACCAACTCCAGCTAAAGAAGGACAACCAATTGGTTCAGCAGGACCAACAACTAGTTATAGAATGGATGACTATACACCAGCACTTCTAGACAAAGGACTAAAAGGAATGATAGGAAAAGGTCTAAGAAATGCAAAGGTAGTAGAATCCATGAAGAAAAATAAAGCAGTTTATTTTGGTGCCATAGGTGGAGCAGCAGCACTAATTGGAAAGTGTGTTAAAAAAGCTGAAATAGTAACCTATGAAGACCTTGGAGCTGAAGCAATAAGAAGACTTGAAATTGAAGATATGCCAATTGTAGTTGTAATTGACTGCGAAGGAAATAATTTATATCAGCAAGGACAAGAAGCTTATCTTGACTCAGTAGCTGAGGGGAAGTAAGCTGAGAAAATTTAGAATTTAGAATTTAGAATGATGGAGAGAATAACAAGTTAATTTAAACCATCATTCTATATTCTCAATCAATAAAAATATAAAGTGAAAATAGGAACTTAAATTTAAAAGAAACACTGAGTTTAAAAAGGGGTGTTAAAGTTGAATATAAACAAAATATCTAAATCAGGAACTCTCGAGTCCAGCGATATATACATAATTCTTATGCCTAATGAGAATGGTGGTATTGAAGTTGAATTGGAGAGTTTAGTTATTAAGCAGTTTGGTGATGAGATTAGAAAAACTATTTTACATACATTAAATGATTTAGGCGTTACGGATGCAATCGTTAGGGCACAGGACAAGGGAGCCCTTGATTACACTATTAGAGCAAGAGTTGAAACTGCTGTTAAAAGAGCACAATAGGAGGTGGAGTTATGAAGCTAAGGAGAACTATGCTTTTTATGCCAGGGAATAATCCAGCTATGGTTCAGGATGCAGGTATTTTAGGAGCTGATTCTATAATATTGGACTTAGAGGATGCTGTAAGTCTTTCAGAGAAGGACAGCGCTAGAATTCTGGTTAGAGAAGCTATTAAAAATGTAGATTACAGCGATGTTGAGGTAGTGGTAAGAATTAATCCGTTAACTACAGATTTTGCTGATGAGGATATAAATGTTATTGCAAGGGTCAAGCCGGATGCACTTATGATACCAAAGGCAACTGAAGAGGAGCTTATAGAAATAAGCAGACGTCTTGAGATTATTGAGACTGAAGAAGGCTTTGAAGCTAAGAGTATTAAGTTAGTTCCTATTGTTGAAACTGCATATGGAGTTGAGAATGTTTATAACATAATTAAAGCTTCAGATAGAGTTGTTGCAGTTCTACTTGGGGCAGAGGATTTAACTTCTGACCTTGGAATAAAGAGAACTAAGGAAGGTAATGAAATCCTATTTGCAAGAAATAGAGTTGCTGTTGCTTGCAGAGCTATGAGAGTGGATTCTATAGATACACCTTTCACTGATACCAATGATTTTGAAGGTTTAAGAAGCGATATTATACTAGCAAAATCTCTTGGAATGACAGGGAAGTCTTCAATAAATCCAAGACAAATTGATACAATTCATAGCATATATGCGCCAACAGAGGCTGAGCTTATTCATGCGCAAAGAGTTCTTGATGCAATGAGGCAGGCAGAGGAAGAGGGCAAGGGAGTATTCTCTTTAGATGGAAAGATGGTTGATGCCCCAATTATAAATAGAGCTAAAACTACTGTGGCCTTAGGCAAACAGCTAGGTCTTATTTAAGGAGGCGTTATCATGGAAAATATATTAGGAAGAAATTTACCAGATTATATAGATGGCTACGGGAATGTAAGAAATTTTGAGGGAGCATTTGCTAACATGAATGAGATAAAAACTGTGGGTACTAAGGTAAAACCAGGAGTACCAAGTGACTCTAAAATGTTAGACTCTATTGAAGCAGCTCTTGATGCTGTTAATATTTCTGATGGAATGTGCATATCTTTTCATCATCATTTAAGAAATGGGGATTATATTTTAAATATGGTTATGGAAGCTATAGCTAAAAGAGGCGTAAAAGACTTAACTATAGCAGCTAGCTCTATATTCCCAATTCATAGACCATTAGTAGAATATATTGAGGATGGAACTGTGACTAAAATATATGCGAACTATATGTCAGGTCCAGTGGCAGATGCAGTTTCAGCAGGAAAATTAAAAAATCCTGCTATTATGCATACCCATGGAGGTAGATCTAGAGCTATAGAAAGTGGAGATTTACACATAGATGTAGCATTTATTGCGGCACCATGTAGTGATGATTATGGAAATATTAATGGATTGTATGGAAAGTCCGCTTGTGGAGCATTAGGATATGCAGTTTCTGATGCTGAGTATGCAGATAGAGTTGTAGCTATTACTGATAATTTAGTAGCTTATCCAAACTCACCAATAGAAATCAGCCAAAGCTATGTGGATTATGTAGTGAAGGTTGAGTCTATAGGAAATCCAGCAGGAATAGTTTCAGGAACTACACAAATCACTAAAGATCCAATAGGACTTAGAATTGCAAAGACAGCACTAGATGTATTGATAGGTTCAGGTTTGGTAAAAGATGGCATGTCCTTCCAAACAGGGGCAGGAGGAATTTCTCTTGCTGTAGCGGCTGAGCTTAGAGAATATATGAAGAATCATGAAATAAAAGGCTCCTTTGCTTCAGGTGGAATTACAGGATACATTGTAGATATGTTTGAAGAAGGTTTATTTGAAAGTTTATTTGATGTTCAATGCTTTGACCTAAAAGCAGTGGAATCTTGTAGAGTAAATCAAAGACACATGACAATGTCTGCATCTATGTATGGTAACCCACATAATAGAGGTGCTGTTGTAAATAAATTAGATGTAGTAATCCTTGGAGCTACAGAAATAGATACAAACTTCAATGTAAATGTTACTACTAGTTCAGACGGAACTATTATGGGAGGTTCAGGCGGACATGCGGATACTGCAGCCGGAGCTAATTTAACTGTCATAGTAACAAAGTTAACTAAGGCCAGACTTCCAATTATAAAGGATAGATTAACTACAGTAACTACTCCAGGCGAAAGTATTGATGTAATAGTAACTGAAAGAGGAGTAGCTGTTAATCCAATAAGAACAGACTTAATTGAAAAGTTTAAAGCAACAAATCTAAAGGTATTAACTATAGAAGAGTTAAAGGACTTAGCGGAAAGTATTACAGGAGCTCCAAAGGCTATAGAATTATCTGATGATATAGTTGGAGTTGTAGAATATAGAGATGGAACTGTTATAGATGTAATAAGAAAAACTTTATAGTTTTATAAGAAAATGCTGTCATGATTTTGTGACAGCATTTTTTTGTTATAGGAGTTTGCTATATAATATGTGGAAATATAAATTATTTCCCGAGAAATTGTCATTTTATTATTTGACAATTAGTTTTGCTATTGAGGATATAGTCAATATTAAACTTATAACTAAAGTTATTATTAAATATTTTTGAGATTTTTTACGTAAATCTTTTTGAAGGATTTGTTTGGTTGATTTCATTGAAAGAAAAGCATAGAGGGAGAAAAGTAGCCCTACAAGTAAGTCCGAAATATCGACCAATAGTAAATAAAAATGATTTTAGGGTGATAGTATTATAGAATAGTGATGAAAAAAGGTTATTCCACAAAATAAAATAGTGGATGGCCTTTTTACTATATTAAAGCATATTTCCAATAAATTGTAATCATTTCTTAATAAATAGCAGGTAGGACATATAGTATAATTATAGTATATTGAGATAATGGACAAAAAATGTGAAAAAATTTAGCTTGTCTAAAGAACTTTGGAATTTTATTATCGTATTAATTATATAAAGAAGGGAACGAAGAACATGGGGGCAGATAAGAAGGTACCTGTAGAAGATATTATTCTTGTTAATAATGTACTAAAAGGCGATGTGCACAATTTTGAGCTTATAGTAGAGAAGTATCAAGTTAATATACTTAGATTCGTTTATGGAATGCTTAAGCAGAGGGAAGCTAGTGAAGATATTACCCAAGAGGTATTTATAACGGTATATAATAAATTGGACATGTACAATAATAAATATAGCTTTTTGAATTGGATTTTACAGATAGCTAAGAATAAGACTATAGACTACACAAGGAAGTATAGAAAAGTTTATGAGCATGATATTGATGATGCTTATGATGTATCGTCTTCTGATATGGGGCCGGAAGAGTCTATAGAATTTGTAGAGACAAAGAAAAAAGTTGAGAATTACTTAAAAACTCTTGATGAGGTAGATAAACAAATTGTGAATTTAAGATATACAGGGGACATGACGTTTAAAGACATTGGAGAGATTTTAAATATTACAGAAACTACAGTAAAGAGGAGATACTATAAAGTGAGAGACGGTTTTAAGGTCTTTTGCAAGTAAGGGTAGGAGGATAGGAGATGAAATGTAGTCAGTGTAAAGAAAAGCTAGCAGAATATATTGAAGGAAACTTATCAGCTGGAACAGATGAAGAGATACAAAAACATCTTTTGAATTGCCAAAGTTGTAAGGAATCCTATGATGAAGAACTATTAGAATATAAAGCTTTTAAGGCTGCTTTTTCTACAGATGAAGTAAATTTTGAAAGTATAACGCCAAGAGTAATGGATGCTATTGATAATAACAGATACTCTGGGGGAAGAAAAATTGTAAAGAGAAAGTATATTGGAGCTATTGCCGCTGCATTATTCCTATGTGCCGCTATCAGTCCTCTTGCCATGAAATATATAAATAGTGGAATGGATTTAGAGAGTGCATCAAGTGAGAGAGCAAGATCCATAGATGGAAGAGCTCCAATGATGCAGTCTACTCCAGAGAATGATGAAGAAAATTTTTCTTTAGATTTACCGGCAGAAGCATCTAGTGAAGAAACTGGTAAAGCAACAGATAAAGATGATAATAAAGGTATAGACACTGCAAATAATGCACAGAATGAAGAAGTTGAAATTTCTCCAAACGCAAACTATGTAAGCCTATATTCTATGGTAGAGGTTGATAATGATACTAATATAAGCTTTAATACTGCCTATATTCCTACCAGTAATGGAGCTTATGAAGCTACAATTGAGGGGAAAGGCAATTATGCTGCTGAAGAAGGCGTAGGAGTAATATATGTAAAAAGTGTTGTGGATAAAAAAATTCATGAATTTAGATTGAAAAGTGAAGATATACAGCAAACACCTATAGCTATAAGCTGGTATGATGATACTCATCTTATGGTGGTTCAAGGATTGGCCTATGGTACTTTAGTTAATGGAGTAGACATAGTTGTAATAAATGTTGAAACTGGAGAACAGATGCTTATAGCTACAGCTTCAGGTACAAAGAGATATAGGTCTGTAACTAGAGACGGAAATAGTTTAGTTATCGGAATAACTCAATATGTGGATGAAATTATGAATGAATCTGTGGATGATTTACAAAGGGTTGAAAATTATCAACTTGGAGATATAATAGAGTAGTTTAAATAAGAATGTGTAAAGAGCATAAAAACGTAAAGAGGGGTAGCATAGTACTCCTCTTTTTTATGTGAACATTATATTAGACCTCGATTCTCACAGGATTAATTCTATTTAGAGTATCAATGTTGTAATCGTGAGGTGGAAGAACGAGAAGATTACATAAAACTAAAAGAATTACCATGAATTTTTTCATTCAATTCATCTCCTATTTAGTAATTACCGTTTAATTTATTATACTCCTTAGTAAAATTTTTATACTTCTTTTCAACATCTTCTAAGGTTTTGTTGCTGGAATCATAAAGAGAATCCATATAATCATCCTTAATATCAGCACTTTCACGTCTGACCATTTCAGTAACTACAGCATATTTAACGTCATAAACGTATTTAGTATATAAAGTAGTAACTTCAGAAAATGAATTATATATATCTAAAAAATCATTTGGAATAGACATTTGAGATAAAATATTTTTTACTGATTCCATTTTAGATATAGTGTCATCAATTTTTGAAACAAGAAGCTCATAGGTCATTTTATTGCTTCTACAGTCTATTACTCTTTCATAATAGTTGTCCATTAATTTATCCATAGAAATAACTAATTCATTGAGTAAAGATATAAATTTATCAGCCTCGGCTGTTTTGATTTCTTTCATTTTTTTTGCGTTATTTGAAGAAATACAATAATCTATAGTTTCATTTATCATTGAGTACATGGAATTTCCTAAGGAAAAATTTGAATTGTCATATTCAACTAAGTTGTAATAGCTGTCAGAAGTATCTCTATAGATTTTAAGATTTGTAGAAGCTAATTCAAGGTCATTCCCATAAGGATTATTAAGCATAGCTTGAATCTGGTCAAGTAAAAGAATATTTTCATTTATACCTTTAGAAAGGTTCAAATAAGTAGCAGAATTAGCTGCTAAGGTAGCATATTCATTGCTAGTAGCATCAATAGATATAGAATAGAGCTTTTCTCTCATTTTAGGTATTGTTTTTAAAGCCTTCTCTACATTTATATTACTGTCATCCAAAAAGCTTTTACATTGGTTGTTAGTGTCTTTAATTGAATCCATCAGATTATATAAGTACATCTCCTCTTTAGATGGAGAAAATATGCTAAAAACACCATAGCTTATGAAGAATAAAACCAAGATTGCTATGGTAATGAAGAGACATTTTGAAACCACACTATTAAATTCTAATTTTAACTTTCTCACCTACAGCATCCCCCTTTGTATTTTAAATATATATCATAATTCTTTATATTATAGTAAATACTAAAATATTCATGGAATACTAAGATTTTTAAAAGGAAAATATTTTATTTACAAGGTTTTTTTATATTCCTAAATCAATGATTGGTGTATAATTAGTATAGTATTATCGTTAGGTGGTGACTTTGTGGAAAGCTTAAATTCATTGATAAATATTTTTAAAGGATTTTCAATATTTTCTGTAATAGATATATTAGTTGTTTATTTAATATTTTATAAGGGATATTCATTAATTAAGGAAACACGAGCAGAACAGTTATTAAAAGGAATTATATTAATATTTTTATTAATACCTATTAGTGATTTGTTAAATTTAACTATGTTAAATTGGATATTAGAGAATACATTAACAATCAGTGTTATTTCTCTTATTATAATCTTCCAGCCAGAAATCAGAAAAGCATTGGAGCATATTGGAAGAACTTCTTTTGTAGATAAGATAATCTATGAGGATGAAGAAACAATGATAGATGTGGTAAATGAGATAGTTGATGCAGTAGAAGTTTTAGCAAAGGACAAAGTTGGAGCTCTTATTGTAATTGAGCAAATGACAGGTCTTGGGGATGTAATAAATACTGGAACAAAGATAAATGGAAACGTGTCTTCAGCGCTCCTTCAAAACATATTTGTTGTAAATACACCACTTCATGATGGAGCTACCATCATAAGAAATGACAAAATAGTAGCAGCAGGATGTTTTTTACCACTTACAAACGACGATAAATTAAATAAGCAGTTAGGAACAAGACATAGAGCTGGAATTGGGGTTACAGAGGTAACAGATTGCATAACCATCATAGTTTCAGAGGAAACAGGGGTTATTTCTATGGCTTTAAACGGAAGACTTCTTAGAAATTATGATAAGGAAAAACTAAGAAATGTTCTTCTGAAAATTATGAGAAATAGACAGAGTAAAAAAGATTCATTCAAGGAGAGGGTAAAGCTATGGATAAGCAGAAAAGACAAGATATAATAATCAAAGTTTGTTGTCTAGTTGCGGCAGTAGCTCTGTGGATGTATGTCCGTAGTAGTGAAGACCCTGTTATAACTAGTGTTTTAAAGTATGTTCCTGTAGAGGTTTTAAATGGAGAAACCCTTGCAGATAAGGGACTTGTACTTATAGATGGACAGGATTTTTACATTAATTTATCAGTAAAAGCAGCAGCATCAGTAGTTAGAGACTTAGATAAGAATAAGGATTTCAAACTGGTTGTAGACCTCCAAGGCTATGCACTTACGCCAGGTGAGAATAAGGTGCAGGTATCAATAAAAGAGTCACCGACAGGAGTTACAGTTGTAAATTCTGATGCGCTTTCTATCAAAATAGATGTGGATTCCTTAGTAGAAAAAGACATTGATATAATTGCTTCAAAATCAGGAAATGTAGCAGAAGGACACTATAGTAGTGAACCAGTAATATCTCCTAGTACTGTTACAGTTAATGGGGCAGATAGAATTGTAAGTAAAATTGTTAACGGAATAGTAGAAGTAGATTTAACTGATGCATCTGAAGATATTAGCAAGAATTTAAAGATAAAGCTTATAGATGAGAATGGTAAAGAGGTTAATAAAGGAGTAACATTAGCTCAAGATTATGCTCAAGTTAATGTGGACGTTCAGAAGGGCAAGAGGGTAGACATTGTTGTTAAAACAACGGGAACAGCTCCAACTAATATATTTGTAGATAGCATTACGGCGACTCCAAATTCTATTGAAGTAGCAGGAGATAGTGCTGTGGTAGATGGTCTTACTTATCTTAATACTGCAGCGATTGACCTTAGCCAAATTACAGAAAGCACAACTTTGGATGTTGATTTAGTTATACCTGACAATGTGACCACTGTTAGTAATGAAACTAAAGTACAGGTTAAAATAGTAGTAACAAAATATTTAGAAAAGAGCTTTACAGTTCCAATAAATTACTTGAACATTGGAGCTAACTTAGTATTAGAAGAGCAAAATCCTACAACTGAGATAGTTGTTATAGGTTCAGAGAAAGCGATAAATGCTCTTACTGTTGATAGTTTTAAAGCAACAGTGAATTTAAATGGATTAGTAGAGGGAAGTCATGATATGAACATAGAAATTACAGGAGTATCAGACACCGTACAATTAAAGAGCAGAACACCAGAGAAGGTAACGGTCGTTATCAAAAAAACGAATGAGGAGACAAGTGGCAATGACAATGAAGGTTAGTAATTTAGTATTAGATATAAATGAAGATAGTTTAGACACCTTAAAAAGTAGGGTGGCTAAAAAACTTGGAATAAAAGAAGAGAGTTTTAAGTCATTTAAGATAGTTAAGGAATCCATCGATGCTAGAAAGAAGGATGCCATAAAGATTAATTATGCAGTAGAGGTTGGCTGTGACAATGAAGAAAAATTAGTTGATAGAGCAAAGAGTAATGATATTAGAATGGGAGGAGATAATTACACTCCAGATTTTAATGAGGGCTCTAAAAAGATGAATAGCAGACCCGTAGTAATTGGAATGGGTCCAGCAGGATTATTTGCAGGATTACTTCTAGCAGAGAGAGGTTATAATCCTCTTGTTATTGAAAGAGGAGAAGCTGTAGAAGATAGAACTAAATCTATAGGAGCATTTTGGCATGACAGAAAGTTAAATACTCAGAGTAATGTTCAGTTTGGAGAAGGGGGAGCAGGAACTTTTTCTGATGGAAAGCTTACAACTAGAATTAAAGACCACCGATGTGGATATGTACTTGAGAAACTAGTAGAAGCTGGAGCCCCAGAGGAAATTACATATATGGGTAAACCTCATATAGGAACGGATATTTTAAAGGATGTAGTAAAAAATATAAGAGAAAAAATAAAAAGTCACGGTGGAGAAGTAAGATTTTCTTCTATGATGGAAGATATAGAAATAAAAAATGGAGAGCTGTATTCCATAACTGTTGATGGACAGAAAATTCCTTGCGAAAATATGATATTAGCTACAGGTCATAGTGCGAGGGATACTTATGAAATGTTATTTAACAGAGGAGTTGCAATGTCTCCAAAACCATTTGCTGTAGGCTTTAGAATTGAGCATCCTCAAATTATGATAGATGAAAATCAATATGGTAAATATGCAGCTCACCCAAAACTTAGAGCAGCTGATTATAAGCTTACTTATACAAGTAAAAATCTAAATAGAGGTATATATAGTTTCTGTATGTGCCCCGGTGGATATGTTGTTGCAGCGGCTTCAGAGGAAAATACTGTTGTAGTAAATGGAATGAGCAATTATAAGAGAGAGAATAAAAATGCAAATTCTGCTCTTGTAGTATCTATATCTCCGAAGGATTTTGGAGATACAACTCCTTTAGGAGGGATTGAATTCCAAAGAAAGTATGAGAAACTTGCCTTTGAGGTTGGAGGTAGAAATTATAATGCCCCTGTTCAAAAAGCTCAAGACTTCTTAAAAGATAGAGTTTCTAAAAGCTTTGGAAAAACAGAACCTACCTACAAGCCGGGCACTGAGTTTGCAGATTTAAGAAAATGTGCACCAGAATTTGTAGTAGATGCTATAAAAGAAGCATTACCTGTATTTGATAGAAGAATTCCAGGATATGCAGGAGCGGATGCACTTCTTACTGGTATGGAGACAAGAACTTCAGCACCAGTAAAAATAAATAGAAACGAAGAGTACGAAAGTGTAAACGTAAAAGGGCTTTACCCAGCAGGCGAAGGAGCAGGATATGCAGGCGGAATTATTTCTGCAGCAGTAGATGGTCTTCGCATTGCTGAGAAAATTATAACTGAATATTCACCAAAATTAGATACAATTTCTTGAAATTGTAAACAATCACTGATAATATTATAGTAACACGGTTATTTGTAAAAACACATAGTATTAGAAATCATAGAAATATTTTAGTGTGGGGGAATGAGAATGAATAATAATAAGTATATCTTAGTAATCAATCCAGGCTCGACATCTACAAAAATAGCTATATATCTAGGACGTAAGTGTATAAGTACAGAGGTAATTTCTCATGATGCTGAAACAATTAGGAAGTATGTACATATTGTTCATCAGAAGGATATGAGAGAAGAAGGAATTTACAATTGGATGAAGGAAAAAGGCTTTAATCTTGAAGATTTCGTAGCAATTGTAGGCAGAGGTGGACTTTTAAGACCAATGCCAGGTGGGACCTATAAAATAACATATAAAATGCTAGATGATTTAGTAGTAGGCTATCAAGGGCAACATGCATCCAATCTTGGAGGGATTATTGCCTTTGAAATGGCTGAAAGACTAGGGATACCATCGTACATAGTTGACCCAGTAGCGGTAGACGAAGTGGATGATGTAACTAGGATATCAGGAATGCCAGAGATTCCAAGAAGGTCTTTGGTTCATGCTTTAAACATAAAAGCAGTAGTCAGAAAATTTTGTCGAGTAAATGGATTAGATTACAATAAAAGCAATTTTGTCGTAGCTCATATAGGTGGAGGTATAACTATATCACCAGTAAGAGGGGGGAAAATTATCGATTGTAATAACGCGAATCATGATGGGCCATTTTCACCACAGAGAACAGGTGGCTTACCAGCTGGGTCCTTAGTGAAAATGTCATTTAGCGGTGAATATACTCAGGCACAAATAAATAATAAGATAACCAGAGAAGGTGGACTTTTAGCTTACCTTGGTACTGATGATGGAAGAATTATTGATAAGCGTATCGATGATGGTGATGAGAAAGCAGAATTTATTCTTAAAGCTATGGCTTATCAAATAAGTAAGGAAATAGGTGCTATGGCAACGGCTCTTTGTGGAAAGATTGATAATGTCATCTTAACAGGAGGCATGGCCTATAACAAAAGAGTTGTTGATTGGGTTAATGAAAACGTTAGCTTTATAGCTCCAGTAGAAGTTATACCAGGAGAAAATGAAATGGAAGCTTTAGTAGAAGGAGCTCTCAGAGTAGTAAATGGTGATGAAATACCAAAGATTTATGAAGAAGAAGTAGAGTTTGATTAACCACTATACAAGGGGGATGTATTAATGATTAAAAATTTCGAGGAAGTCTTATTAAAGGTAAAATCTCAACCAATTAAAAAGGTAGCTGTTGCAGTAGCTCAGGATGAACCTGTCCTTGAAGCTATTAGAGATGCAAGAAAAAATGGTATTGCTGAAGCCATTCTAGTTGGAGATAGGGTTGAAATAGAAAATATAGCAAAGAATTTAGGTATGAATATAGAAGACTATGAAATCATCGATGAAAAAGATAGTACGAAGGCTGCACTTGAGGCTGTTAAATTAGTATCCTCAGGAAAAGCAGATATGGTGATGAAAGGCCTCGTAGATACAGCTACATTTCTAAAGGCTGTGCTTAATAAAGAGGTTGGTCTTAGAACTGGAAAGCAAATGTCTCATATCGGAATTTTTGAAGTTCCAGGCTACGATAGATTGTTATTTTTAACTGATGCAGCCTTTAACATGTACCCGGAGCTAAAGGAAAAAATAGATATAGTTAAAAATGCAGTGCAAGTGGCTCAGGCTTTGGAAATTGAAGTTCCAAAGGTAGCACCAATTTGTGCAGTAGAGGTAGTAAATCCTGCAATGCAAGCTACTATTGATGCGGCAAGTCTTGCACTTATGAGTTCAAGAGGACAAATAAAGGGCTGCATAATTGATGGTCCATTAGCTCTTGATAATGCTCTTTCTAAGGAAGCAGCAGCTCATAAAAAGATTTCAGGACCAGTGGCAGGAGCAGCAGACATACTTCTAATGGCTAACATAGAAGCAGGAAATGCTGTTTATAAATGCTTAACTTATACTACAGAATCTAAAAATGGAGGACTGTTAATGGGAGCAGCGGCACCAGTTATAGTTACATCAAGAGCTGATTCGCCAGAGACAAAGCTAAATTCTATAGCATTAGCTTCATTAGTTGCTAAGAAAAATTAGGAGGGACAAAATATGGGATATAAACAATTAATAATAAATCCAGGTTCAACTTCTACAAAGATAGGAGTTTACGATGATGAGAATCCAATATTAGTGGAAACACTAAGACACTCAGCTGAAGAAATAGGAAGCTATAAAGGAATATATGACCAATTAAACTTTAGAGAACAAGTAATTTTAAAAGTTTTAAAGGAAAGAGATATTAGAATTAATGAGTTATCAGCAGTAGTTGGAAGAGGTGGACTTTTAAAGCCAATCGAAGGTGGAACTTACACAGTAAATAATGTTATGATTTCAGACCTAAAGGAAGGTATTCAAGGACAACATGCTTCTAATTTAGGAGGAATAATTGCAAATGGTATAGCCGAAGGTCTTAAAATTCCAGCTTTCATAGTTGATCCAGTAGTAGTTGATGAAATGGATGATATAGCTAGGGTTTCAGGAATGCCAGAAATAGATAGAGTTAGCATATTCCACGCATTAAATCAAAAGGCAATAGCTAAAAAATATGCTAAAGAGACTGGAACTAATTATGATGAGTTAAATCTTATAGTAGTTCATCTAGGTGGAGGAATATCTGTTGGAGCTCACAAACTTGGAAAAGTTGTGGACGTAAATAATGCCCTTGATGGAGAAGGACCATTTTCACCAGAGAGAGCGGGCGGACTTCCTGTAGGAGACTTAGTTAAGCTTTGCTTTAGTGGAAGATATGCTCAAGATGAAATAAAGAAAAAAATAAATGGTAAGGGCGGAATAGTTGCCTATTTAGGAACTAATGATGCTAAAAAGGCTGGAGAAAGAGCTGAAGCAGGAGATGAACAAGCTAAATTAGTTCTTGATGCTATGGCATATCAGGTAGCTAAGGAAATTGGTAAATGTGCTGCCGTTCTTAAAGGTAAGGTAGATGCTATATTACTTACTGGTGGAATAGCTTACTCAAAACATGTAGTTAATTATATTAAAGAAAGAGTTGAGTTTATTTCAAAGGTAGTAGTTTATCCTGGAGAAGATGAACTTTTAGCTTTAGCTGAGGGTGGACTTAGAGTATTAAAAGGCGAAGAAGTAGCTAAAGAATATAAATAAAAGCTAGTAACTATAACCATAGGTCTCTTAAAATCAAGTAGAGACTCAGACTTATAGTTAGAATTCACATAATGCAAAAGAGCTGTAGGGGGATATGATGAGTAGAATAAGGATTTTCACAGGACACTTTGGAAGTGGCAAGACTGAAATAGCAATCAACTATGCAATTAACCTAGCAAAGTCAGGGAAAAAGGTAGCCTTGGTTGACTTAGATATAGTAAATCCATATTTTTGCGTTAGGGACTTAACGAAAGAACTCACTGAGGAATATGGCATAAAAGTTATATCTTCTAGTCCGGAGTTCGTTAATGCAGAGCTTATGGTGGTTCCATCGGAGGTTCGTGCAGTATTCAATAATAAGGACTATGAGGTAGTTTTTGATATAGGTGGAGATGATGTGGGAGCCATAGCTTTAGGACAATACAATAGATATTTTAGGGAAGAGCCTTACGATATGTACTTTGTAGTTAATTTAAATAGACCTCTTACATCAAATGATATGGGTACTTTAGAATTCTTAAGGGAGATTGAAAGATCTTCTAGGCTAAAGGCAACTCATTTAATTTCAAATACTAATTTATCCTATGAGACTACTGTGGAGCATATAGTTAAAGGAGATAAAGAAATTTCTAAGCTTTCAAAGGAATTAGGAATTCCTCATAAATATACTTGCTGTGCTGAGGAGCTAAAGTCTTCTATTGAAGGCAAGGTAGAGGGAGAATTATTCCCACTACACATTTATATGCTTCCACCATGGAGAAAAGATTCAATTTAGCACTACACTGTGGTAAATTGACATCTATCATGAAGTGGTATTAAATTATATTATATAGGAAGCTCCATTTCATTTTATTCGGTGGAATAAGTGCCACTTACTAGATCATGGGTACCCTTTAGGGTAAAGAATTAGTATGTCGCTTAAAAGTTTTTTGAACCATAACATCATTAGAAGTTGCAATTTAAAGGTTTACAAACATATAGGTAAGTTTGATTTCGCATAAGGGGGTAAAAATTATGGCAAAGGTAACTTTTAGAGAAGAGAGATGCAAGGGCTGTGGTCAATGTATAATCGTATGTCCTAAGAACATTATAACTTACTCTGAAGAGCTAAACGTAAAAGGGTATCATCCAGCTACTGTTACAGAAGAAAATATGTCAAAGTGCATAGGATGTGCATCCTGTGGAAGAATGTGTCCAGACCTAGTAATTACAGTTGAAAGATAATAGGGGGTAGGTTTTATGTCAGGAAAAGTATTAATGAAGGGTAACGAAGCCATAGGACAGGCTGCCATTGAAGCAGGCTGCAAATGCTTCTTCGGATATCCAATAACACCACAAACAGAGATATCAGCGTATCTCTCAAGACAAATGCCTAAGATAGGAAGAGTATTCCTACAAGCAGAAAGCGAAATAGCAGCAATAAATATGATTTACGGAGCAGCAGGTACAGGAGTTAGATGCATGACATCTTCAAGTTCACCTGGAATCAGCTTAAAAGCAGAAGGAATATCTTATATTGCTGGAGCAGAGCTTCCTTGCGTAATTATAAACATAGTTAGAGGCGGTCCAGGACTTGGTGGAATCCAGCCTGCACAGTCAGATTACTTCCAAGCAACTAAGGGTGGAGCGCACGGTGATTTTAATATGCCAGTTTATGCACCATGCTCAATTCAAGAAATGGTAGATTTAGTTCAAGATGCTTTTGACGTAGCAGATATATATAGAACTCCTGTTATGGTTATGGGAGATGGAATGTTAGGACAAATGATGGAGCCGGTAGAATTTACAGAAAGACCTAAGAGAGAGCTTCCAGTAAAGGATTGGGCAGCTAACGGTTTAGGAACAAGAAAGACTCATAACGTAATTAACTCTTTATACTTAAAACCTGAAAAGTTAGAAGACCACAACTTACATCTTCAAGCTAAGTATGATGTTATAAAAGAGAGAGAAGTTAAATACGAATTATATAATTGTGAAGAAAATGTTGATTTAATAATGGTTGCTTACGGAACTACCTCAAGATTATGTAAGAGTGTAGTTAGGTTAGCTGAAAAGGAAGGAATAAAGTTAGGTTTAATTAGACCAATTACTTTATGGCCATTCCCAGTAGAAGCCTTTGAAAAGACTATTAACCTTACAAAACATGGATATATTGCTGTAGAACTTAGCTGTGGTCAAATGGTAGAGGATGTTAGACTGGCAGTTAACGGCAGAAAATCTGTAGCCTTCTTTGGAAGATCTGGTGGAATGGTTCCAAAGCCAACAGAAATTCTAGAGAATGTTAAAAAATGTATTGGAGGTGCTTTATAATGGCAGTAGTATTTCAGCCAACAAAGGCGTTATTAGATGTACCTACCCATTATTGCCCTGGATGTACTCACGGTACAATTCATAGATTAGTAGGGGAAGTACTTGAAGAATTAAATCTTATAGAAAATACTATAGGAGTTGCTCCAGTTGGATGTTCAGTTTTAGCATATGACTACTTTGCTTGTGATATGTTTGAAGCGGCTCATGGTAGAGCACCAGCAGTAGCAACAGGAATAAAGAGATCAAACCCAGATAAAATGGTATTCACATATCAAGGAGATGGAGATTTAGCTGCAATAGGAACAGCAGAAATAGTACATGCTGCAACTAGAGGCGAGAATATCGTAACTATCTTCGTAAATAACTGTATTTATGGAATGACAGGTGGACAGATGGCTCCAACAACTCTACCAGGACAAGTTACTGAAACTACTCCTTATGGAAGAGATGTTAAGGCTAATGGTCACCCAATCAGAGTAGCTGAAATGATATCAACTTTAGATGGAGCATGTTATGTAGAGAGAGTATCTGTAGATAGCGTTCCAAATGTAGTTAAAGCTAAAAGAGCTATTAAAAAAGCTTTTGAAAATGCACAAGCTGGAAGAGGATTCTCAATGGTTGAGGTTCTATCTATATGCCCAACTAACTGGGGATTATCAATAGAGGAATCTTTAGAGTGGCTTAGAACTGACATGATGCCTTTCTATACTCTAGGAGTAAAGAAAGACACAACAATGGAGGTGAAGTAATATGGCAGCACAAGATATAATCTTTGCAGGTTTCGGTGGACAAGGAATACTTTCAATGGGAAAATTCTTAGCTTATGCAGGAATGGACGTTAACATGAACGTATCCTGGTTACCATCCTATGGACCAGAAATGCGTGGAGGTACTGCGAACTGTTCAGTTATTCTATCTGATGACCCAGTAGGTTCTCCGATAGTAATAAATCCAACAACTTTAGTTGTAATGAATAGACCATCTTTAGATAAGTTTGAAAAAGACATCGAACCAGGTGGATTATTAATTTTAGATAGCGACCTAATAGATAGAGCTATTGAAAGAACTGATATTGAAGTAATAAAGATACCAGCTCAAACAGAGGCGTCTAATATAGGAAGCAAGCAAATAGCTAACATGGTTCTTCTTGGAGCTCTTGTTGCAAAGACTAAAATTGTTTCTATGGACACACTGCTTGAATCTTTAAAAGCTCATGGAAAAGAAAAATTCTTTGAGATAAATAAAAAAGCTTTAGAAATAGGAGCTAGCTACGTAGTTTAATTTAGAATTTTTAGGGAGAACTCATATTAAGTTCTCCCTATTTTTTATGCTGTTGTTTATACTCTAAAGGAGACAATCCTGTATAAGTCTTAAATACTCTGCAGAAGTAATGGTGGCTTGAGTAGCCTACTATTTCTGCAATTTGACCTATCATTATATCGTGTCTGTTAGTTAGTAAGTTAATTGATTCCTCCATGCGTAGATCAGTGATGTAGGCAGAGAAGCTTTTGTGTATTTTCTGTTTTATGATTCTAGTCATATAGGATTCGCTGACGTGAAACATTTTCGAAAGAGTAGATAGGGTAATTTCACTGTCGCTATAGTTTTCTTTAATATGCCTGATGGCCTTATTTGCAATTGAATTATCATCATCTAGCTTAGTAGAAGAAGTATCCTCACTAGTAATTGGTGGGATATTTGGAAACTGATTAATTGCTCTTTTAATAACATCGCAGAGCTGAGTTTTATTTATTGGCTTCAGTAAATAGTCAAAGGCTCCTAGCTGCAATGCTCTTCGGGCATATTGAAAATCATCATGGCCAGAGATAATTATAATTTTTGCATTAGGAATATAGGGCTTTACCATTTCTATAACATCTAGTCCTTTCATTCCAGGCATGTTTATGTCCATTAAAACTATTTGAGGGATAACCTCCTTAATAATCTCTACAGCCTCTTTTCCATTTGCTGCAAGGGGAGCTATGTCAAGTGGAAAGTCTGAGGTCTCTAGTAACTTTTTTAGACCATTTCGTATAACTTTTTCATCATCAGCAATTACTGTTTTTATCATTTATAAACTCCTTAGTTGTTACTGGGATTTTTATTAATACTGTAGTTCCATAATTAAGCTTACTATGAACCTCAACTCCAGATTTATCTCCATAGATAAGCTTAATTCTTTGATTTACATTATATAGTCCATATCCAAAGTTTTCATTTTTAACATTTAGTGAAGCATTTAAATCCTCAAGAGTTTTTTCACCTATGCCAACACCATCATCAGACACTGAGATGTAGATGAAATCTTTTATTTCATAAACGCTAATAGCTATGTGACCTGGAGTTAATTTAGGTTTAATTCCATGATAAATAGCATTTTCTACAATAGGTTGAATTATTAGCTTCAACACAGTAATTTCACTTAGGCTGATATCAAAATCAATGGAGAAGTCCAAGATATCCTCATATCTTTTTCCTTGGATAAATAAATAGTTTTCAATGTGCTTTATCTCCTGACTTAGCGGTATGAACTCTTGTCCATTGCTAAGAGAAATTCTAAAGAAGTTTGATAAAGCTTCAATCATATCAGCTATTTCAGTAGCGTCATAGTCATAGGCTTTCCACTGAAGGTTATCCAAAGTATTGTATAAGAAATGAGGATTAATTTGAGATTGTAATACTCTCAGTTCAGCAGAACGCTTCTGATTCTCCTCTTCATAAATTCTATCCATGAGAAACTTTATTTTGTGAACCATACTATTAAAACTTCTAGAAAGTATGGCAATTTCATCTTTATCCTTTGAGTTAACTTCACAGTAAACATCTAAATTTCCTTCCTCCATGCTTTTTATTGCAGTGGTTAGGCGGTTTACAGGATTAGATATGGAGCGGCTAAACATTGTACATAATACAATAGATAGTATTAGCATGACAAGCCAAATAATAAATATAGAGTAAATTAGGCTATCTATATCTTTCGACAGTTCTTTAGCAGATACCATACTACAAAGGGACCAGCCATTGGTATTTGGGATTGAAGAATAGAATACAACATTCTCTACCTTGCCATTGTTCATTAGGTTATAGGTGCCTACTCTGGTATCAGAGGAACGGCTAATAACTTCTTCAAGGGAAGCTAGGTCCTCGGGAGTGATATCATTAGGGGTTTGAGAAGAATACATATTACCTGAGTCATCCATAATCCATGAAGTACAATTATAAAAATCAATACTATCTGCAATTTGAGAAATTTTATTTAAAGAAATAGCTCCATTTATAAAGCCATTTTTTATACCATCCGCATTATATACTGGATAGCAGAGGATTACGATAGGTTCATTATCGGTGTGAGAGAATAATGGCGTACTTATAATATATTCGCTATTTGTAGTCATTGCTTCTTTAAAATAATCTCGCTGCGATACATCTATGGTTTGGTCTTCTGTAACCCAGCCTTTACCGTCAGTTTTTCCAACAGCAAAGGTACCATAAAGGTTACCATAGTGGTTACTTAAACGGTCATTAAGTCTATTTATGTAAGGGTAGATTTTTTCCATATCCATGTTCATCACTTCTTCGGCCTGACTTATAATTCTTATTTCACTAATTCTTTGATTAAGCCATAGACCTGCATCGAGAGCTTTGGATTCTATTAGCTGAGTATTTAAATTGTAGGTTAAATCTTCTGTAGAATTAATGATACTGGCTCTTGCTAAGAGTAGAAAAGCTAGTAGTACAAAGGTGACGCAAGAGGCGAAGAGTATGATTATTTTTGTCCTTAACTTCATTGGTTTAATAATTCCTTCCTGTGGCATAAGTGTTCGTAAAAGTGCAACTTTATGAAAAGAATTACAAATACAAAGAGGCACAACTATAATATAATATAAAAAGAATGATAAGTATATAACAAACTTTGAGCAACATAAATGCTATAATGTCCCATTTGAAGGGGACTACTTAAGGGAAGGGAGTTAATAAATATGAATAAAAAGATAATGGCACTTGTACTTTGTGCAGTAATGAGCACATCTATAGTAGGATGTGGAACTAAGAACTCTTCAGGAGAAGCTGGAATTCCAGATGGAACATACACTGGTGAGGGAAATGGTAAAGGTGGAAAAATTGTTGTTGAATTAACAATTAAAGATGAGAAAATTTCAGAAATTAATGTTAAGGAGCATGGTGAAACACCTGGATATGCAGATGCATTAGATAAAATGTCTACTGAAATGGTAGCAAAAAATACAATAGAAGTTGATATGGTAAGTGGAGCAACATTAAGCTCAACAGGAATACTTGAGGCTGTTAAGGATGCTTTTAGTAAAACAGGAGTTAGTGCAGACAAGCTAGTGGCTCAAGAAGGTGAAAGTTCAGAGGAAGCTCGTGAAGCTGAATACTCTGCGGATGTTATCGTACTTGGAGGCGGTGGTGCAGGTTTAGCTGCTGCGATAGAAGCTGCTGAAAATGGAGCATCAGTTATATTAGTTGAAAAAATGCCAATGGTTGGTGGAAATACTTTAATCTCAGGTGGAGAGATGGCTGCTCCAGGAAACTGGCTTCAAGAGGGAGAATCTATTGAAGATAGTGAAGAGCAATTCTACCAAGATATCTTAAAAGGTGGAGATAATGAAAACAATCCAGACCTTGTAAGAGTTTTAGCTGACAATGCAACTGAAGATGCTGAATGGCTTAGAGATGAAGTTGGAGTAACTTTTGAGGATTACATGTTATTCTTTGGTGGTCACTCAGTGAAGAGAAGTCTTGTTCCTAAGGATGCAAGCGGAGTTGAGTTAATTGAAAAGTTATCAGCAAAGGCTAAAGAACTTGGAGTTATCACTCACTTAGATACAGCAGCTAATGAATTAGTACAAGCTGATGGAAAAGTTGTAGCTGTTAAAGCAGATTTCAATGGAAAAGAAATTACATATAACGCTGCAAATGGTGTTATAGTAGCAACTGGAGGATTTGGTTCTAACTTAGAAATGAGAGTTAAGCATAATCCTGATATGAATGAGAAAATCCTTTCTACTAACAGTGTAGGTAGTACGGGAGATGGAATTGTAATGGCTGAAGCTTTAGGCGCAGACATATTAGATATGGAGTACATTCAAACATATCCAACTTGTGACCCTGAAACTGGAACATTACTTTATGTTGGAGACGTAAGATTAGAAGGTCGTTCAATACTAGTTAATAAAGAAGGTAAGAGATTCATCGAAGAGCTTGAAAGACGTGACGTCATATCTAATGCTGTAGTAGCACAAACTGATAGCGTTTCATACATGTTCTGGGATGAAGCATCAATGGAAGCAAGTAAGGTAAATGTAAAACATAAAAAAGAGTATGATAAATTAATTGCAGATAAGAAACTTATAAAAGCAGACACTATAGAGGAAGCAGCAGAATTCTTTGGAATTGATGCTGAAGAGCTTAAGAAAACTGTAACTAATTACAATGAGTATGCAGCAAACGGTAAAGATTTAGAGTTTAACAAAAGAGGGGAACTTGTAGCTTTCACTGAGGGACCATACTACATCATGAAATCTAAACCAGCGATACACCATACAATGGGTGGAATTAAAATAAATACAAATGCTGAGGTTATAGATACAAATGGTGAGGTAATAAAAGGACTTTACGCTGCTGGAGAAGTAACTGGAGATATCCATGGTACTAACAGACTTGGAAGTGATGCTATAGCAGACATTACTGTATTCGGAAGAATAGCAGGAAGAAACGCAGCATCAGTAAAATAGATATAAATAATATTCAATAAAGATAACCCATAATTAGAAAAATGGCGTTATACAATGAACCTATTCATTGTATAACGCCATTTTTGTTTGTTAAGAAATAGAAGTCGAAATTTGAGGTGAAATTTAAGGTGAAATTTAAGGTGAAATTTAAGGTGAAATTCATGGCAATAATTTATTTACATCGTAACAATGTTATGTTACGATAGTATCATAGTAAATGAGAAAACAAAGTAAGTAATACAGATGGTGATACTAAGAGGCTAGTAAGATTCGAGTTTAACTTTCTAAATTGCGTAACAATATTACGTGAAAGAGGGAGTATTAGTTGAAGAGATGATAAAACTTTAGGTTTGCAGGCGGACATAATTCGTAAGGATGAGCAAACGATTTAATTATCGATATAATAATAAAGATTTAACATAAGAAGATATAATGAGAGACCCATTTAATGGAGGAAAATAGAATGAATGAGGAATTAATTTCTAAAAAAGATATATTAGATATGACGGGAATATCCTATGGACAGCTTTACAGATGGAAGAGGAAGGATCTAATTCCAGAGGATTGGTTTATAAAGAAATCTAGTTATACAGGTCAGGAAACCTTTTTTCCAAAGGAAAAGATAATCTCTAGAATAAATAAAATTATAGAGCTTAAAGATGAGATGCCGCTGGATGAATTGGCTGATATGTTCTCTAATAAAACAAAGATTGGGGATAGTGGGGAGGAATATATCCTTAAGTGTGGATTAATTAGAGGTGAAGTGCTTCCGATATATAAAGATATGTTTGGAGCTAAGGAAGCTTATAGTTTTAAGGAAACTCTTTTAATGTATGTTCTTCAGGAACAGTTGGATTTGAGAACTTTAGCTATTGGTGAAATAGAGACTATAGTTAAGCTTATTGATAGAGAGTATTCAAAGCTAGAAAGTAAAAATGGAACAGTGTACTTTATAAGAAGGCTTGGAGTTGGGATTTGTATAGCAGCCTTTGAAGAGAGAATTATCCTTGATGATAGTAGTAAAATTGCAGGTGAAGTTAATATAAAAACAACTATGGAGGCTATAAATTTTAAGCTAACTCTTTGTAATTAGGGGAGGAATTGAAATGAACTTTGATGAGTATAGTGATTTGAGTATTAGATGATGCCCTTGTAAAGGAGTTTGTAAAGTTATAGAAAATCCATGGATATAAATAAGGTATAGCATAAACCTTCATTCTTTTGGATGTAGGTTTATGCTATTTAGAAAGAGGTCGAATTTTATGAGTGAACTTTGGGATTTATTTTTAACTTTCTGCAGAATTGGAGGCTTAACCTTTGGTGGAGGTTATGCTATGCTACCAATGCTGCAAAAGGAAGTTGTAGAGAAGAGAAAATGGGCAACGGAAGAACAGATTATGGATTACTATGCAGTGGGTCAGTGTACTCCAGGAATTATTGCAGTAAATACTGCTACTTTTGTGGGATATAACAACAGAGGCGTCATGGGAGCTATTGTAGCTACAACAGGAGTAGTATTTCCATCTTTAGTTATCATAATGATTATAGCGGCGTTTATCAGCAATTTTGCTGATTTAGCTGTAGTGGAGCATGCCTTTGCTGGAATTAGAGTTGCCGTTGGAGTTCTCGTTCTTAATGCTGTAGTTAAGCTTTGGAAGAGCGGAGTTAAAGATTTTGTTGGAATTGTTATCTTCCTAGTAACTTTTGCAGTTTCAGTTATTTTTAATTTGTCACCAGTATACGTGGTTATGGGAGCTATAGCTGTTGGAATCATTGCTGGCAGAAAAAGAGGTGACAAATAATGAATATATACATACTTTTATTTTTAGAATTTTTTAAGACTGGATTATTTTCAATAGGTGGAGGTCTTGCAACCCTTCCTTTCCTATATAATATGGCGGATAAATATCCTTGGTTTGATAGAGCAATGTTAGCGGACATGATTGCCGTATCAGAATCTACACCAGGTCCTATAGGAATTAATATGGCAACTTATGTTGGATACGAAACAGGTGGAATTATAGGGGGAATCCTTGCTACGGTAGCTCTAGTTTTACCCTCTGTTGTAATCATCATAGTTATAGCTAAATTTTTAAATAAATTTAATGAAAATAAAATGGTGAAATCGGCCTTTTATGGACTGCGACCTGCAGTGACTGCACTCATTGCAACAGCAGGTTTTGAGGTTTTAAAAATATCCATTTTTACCTTTGAAAAGTTCGCACAAAGTCACAGTATTGTGGACATACTAAACATAAAATCTACTATATTATTTGCAACTCTTTTCTTCATTACAAATAAGTTTAAATCACATCCATTAGTTATCATTGGAGGAGCTGCAATTGTAGGAATAATCTTTAAGTTTTAACTTCATCAAGAAACTTTTATTGTGGAGATACATATTTTGTATTATAATAGCTTTTGTACACGCATGGGATAACGACATAAAATGGCAGCTATTAAGTTGTAGCAGAACAATTTTGATGAAAAAATGCGGATAAGAGGAGATAAAAATATGAGTAGAATGTTTGGTACTGATGGAGTAAGAGGAGTTGCAAATAGTGAGCTTACTGCAGACCTTGCTTATAAATTAGGTAAGGCTGGAGCTTGCGTATTAACTGAAGGAACTCATAAAGCTAAAATATTAGTTGGAATGGACACAAGAATTTCAGGAGATATGCTTGAGAATGCATTAATTGCTGGAATTTTATCTGTAGGAGCAGAAGCTATATCAGTTGGAGTTGTGCCAACGCCAGCGGTTTCATATTTAACAAGAAAGTATGGAGCAGACGCAGGAGTAGTAATTTCTGCATCTCATAACCCAGTAGAATATAATGGAATAAAATTCTTTAACGGCGAAGGTTTTAAGTTAACTGATGAGTTAGAGGACAAGATTCAAGAATTAATAGAAAGTGACTTTGCAGGCTTAGAGGTTCCAGTTGGGGAACATATAGGTAGAAGAACTACAATTACAACAGGAGTTGAAGAGTATGTTGACTTTGCAATCTCAACTATTGATAGAGACTTAAAAGGCTTAAAAATAGCTATAGACTGTGCAAATGGAGCAGCTCATAAAACTTCTGAGTTAGCACTTAAGAAGCTTGGAGCAGAGGTTGTTGCAATACACAATACACCAGATGGAGTAAATATCAACAGACATTGTGGATCAACTCATCCAGAAGATTTAATGAAATGTGTAGTTGAAAACAAATGTGATTTTGGACTTGCTTTTGATGGAGATGCAGATAGATGTTTAGCAGTTGATGAAAACGGACACTTAGTAAACGGTGACCACATGATGGTTATAGCAGCTAAACATTTAAAAAATCTTGGAAAGCTACACCAGGACACTGTAGTTGTAACGGTTATGAGCAACTTAGGGCTTCACATAGCTTTAAAAGAAGCTGGAATTAAGACTGTTTCAACAAAGGTTGGAGATAGATACGTTCTAGAAGAAATGGCTAGATGTGGATACTCTGTAGGTGGAGAGCAATCAGGACACGTAATCTTCTTAGATTTCAACACTACAGGAGATGGACTTGTATCTGGATTACAGCTTGCAGCAACAGTAAAAGAAACTGGAAAAACTTTAAGTCAGCTTGCATTAGGAATGAAGGAATTACCACAGGTTTTAGTTAATGCTAAGGTTCCAAACTCTATGAAGAACATTCATGAAGTTGATGAGGAAATAGCAGCAGATATCAGAGTGATGGAAGAAAAAATGGCTGGTTCAGGAAGAGTTTTAATAAGACCTTCAGGTACAGAACCATTAGTAAGAGTAATGCTAGAGGGTGAAGACCAAGAAGAAATCGATAAAATGGCTCATGCATTAGCTAAGAAAATAGAAGCGAAAGCTAATTGCTAATTATTAATTAAATTTTAAATAGCATTGATAAAGCAGGAAGAAATTTTTCTTCCTGCTTTATTTATGTGGAATTAGGAAGAATATTAGAATTATGATATACTTTATCTATAAGGGTATATTTGTAAAATGTGGAGGTGTTTATTATGGTGGTTTATGTAATTTTAGGTGTACTAGCGGTTCTAGTAATTGGATTTTTAGTATTTACATGGACACTATCAACATTGGTTATTCATCCAAAAGTTAAGGGCTATGAAGACACCTATAGACGTGATTTAGAGGGCAAAAAATTTGATGAGAATTTATACAGAGGCTGGAATAAAACAGATTTTTATATAAAATCAAAATATGGTTATGATTTATCCTGTGAGATTATAGAGGATCAACTCTATGAAAATCTAGGAGAGAAAATTAAAGTTATGGTATTAGTACACGGAATAACCTGGAGTAAATATGGCTCTATAAAATATGTAAACATGTTTATTAAAAAAGGTTTTAAGGTTTTAATTTATGATCATAGAAATCACGGTTTCAGTGGTAAAGTGCCAACTACAATGGGATATTATGAAAAGTTTGATTTAAAAACAGTTATAGATTGGTGCTACAACAGCTTTGGTAATGATATTGAAGTTGCAACTCACGGTGAGTCCATGGGGGCAGCCACGGTACTTGCACATTTAGAAATTGATAATAGGCCGAAGTTTGTTATAGCAGACTGTGGATATTCGGATTTGTCAAAGTTATTAGAGCATCAGTTAAAGGTGCGTTATAACTTGCCAGGATTTCCGTTTATTCCATTTGCTGCACAGATTGTAAAGCTGAGGGCAGGATTTAACATAAAAGATGTAAGCCCAATAAAGGCAGTTACGAAATCAGATAAACCAATTTTATTTATCCATGGAGAAAATGACGACTACGTGCCAACCTCTATGGGAAAAGAAATGTATGAGGCTAAGAAAGATAAGAAAGAATTGTTTATAGCACCAAATGCAGCACATGCCGAGTCCCAGTGGAAGAATAAGAAAGAGTATGAGAAGGTTGTTTATAGCTTTTTAGATAAATATTTTATTAAATAATGGGGGTTAATATTAAAATGAGTTATAGTATTAAAAATTTAAATGATTTGGACGAAGCCGACACGATGGCCGTGTCTCGGATATTTGTAGAGAGTTTTGGGTATATGTTTGGGAAATTTTCTAAAGATACTGAGGCACTGATAGAGTGCTTTGACAAGTCATTTATAGCAGACATGATCTACGTGGCATTAGATGGAGATAAAGTTATTGGCTTTATTGCACCTTCTAGTAATAAGGGGCGTGTTGTTAATATTAATAAAAAAGAGTTCTGCAATAATTTTGGTAAGGTAAGAGGTTCAATTTTTAGCTGGCAGCTTAAGATGATTATGGGTAAGCCTGCGGTGAAAGAAGATAATCAGTGTTACATTGATTTCGTGGCAACCCATAAGGATTATAAAAGAAAAGGTGTAGCAACTGAATTATTTAAGTATATCCACCAGCATTTAGCATTTGATGAGTTTAATTTAGAGGTTTTAACCACAAATCCAGGAGCTCAAAAGCTTTATGAGAAGCTTGGATACCAGGTTGTGAAAATTGATAAAAACATTATGACTAGGTCTCAGGGTCTTGGAGACTTAGTAATTATGAAATTAAAATGCAATAAAAAATGAAGAAAGAAGGGGCAATTCATGGGTAGTAAAAAAAGATTTGAGGTTTTATATAGTCAGGGGACTTTAGAATGTTATAGAGTTCTTGTTGATAAAGAGACTGGGGTAAATTATTTGATGATTGTTAGTGGGGGTGCCAGCGGGATAACTCCACTACTTGGACAAGATGGTAAGCCTGTTATAAGTCCTAAAGAAATATAAAAATATATAAAGAGAGCTTAGATAGAGTTGAATTTACACAAATCTATCTAAGCTATTTTTTTACTTCTTTCCGCTACTTGAGTTTGAACTGGATTCTTTCAGTTTACTACTTATTATAGAGTTTTCTATTATAGTAAAAAATATTGCGTCTTCTACTGAGACTTCAGTGTTATCGATGATGTCGATGGTGTATCTTGATGTTGGACTGAAGAAGTTTCCATCTATTACGTAGTCTTTATTGTTGTCGTTATCGAAAATTTTGTAGTCCTTACAGAAGATAAAGGAATCTGCTTTACCGGTACCTTTCTTCTGGTAATCACCGTCATAGAAGTGTTGGATACGCTTTAATTTCCAAAGGTCCCTTAGCTTTTCTTCGCCAATGTAGCCAGTTACATTATTATTTTCATCTTCTATTTGAGCTAAGCGGTCAATGGATAGGTTAAATAGTTTTACTTGAGTTAAGCCGAGTCTTTTAATTTGACTTTCTTTTTTTATTAAGTTACCATGAATATCTTTTAACTCAAGAACATCTCCGAAGAATGGGAATAGTTTTCCGGTTATTTCACCAACTAAAACACCATCACTCATTATGTAGTAATGTTTTCTGATTGATAAAAGTTTTTTCTCCATAGTGATTTCATCAGAGTTCTCTAGGATTTCTTCCAAACTTTGAGTTTTTGGATTAACTAAATCAGTAGATTTAGTTCCGAAGACTCTATTCATTTGAGCTAGATGGAACAGGAAGAGGCCTAATACTAAAATACCAATTATGATACATATAGCTTTAATGATTTTGTTTAAAATTTCCATAAATTACTCCTTAAGTTTTATGTGACTAGATAATTATATCATTTGGAATGGAGGATTTCTATAATATTGGCTCAACATATGGGATTATTAGTAAAATATAATTATTTGATAGATATTTGGAAATTATTAAAAGATAGCAAGATAACTATATAAAAATGCAAAAAACTAACAAAGTTATTTTAATAATAGATGAATTCCATTGACCAAACCATAGAAAGTGAATATAATGAAATGAGGTTATTTCTAAAATTGGATAAGACTATTCAAAATATGGACAATATTATTTAAAAACTCACTTTAAAAACCAAGTGAAAAATGATATTAATTTTAGAAGTAACTAAGCGCCAGAACTATATTTTAGGCTAAAGATCATTTAGACACGAGGTATAGTTGACGAGGATGGGGAGAATCGAATCTTCGGCGGGTGCCCCACGGTATCGCACTACCGTTAACGATTGATAAATGCAGGAAGTGATTCCTGTGACAAAACAATCTGGTGTAAAGCCTTAACTAAATGTGGATAAGTTGATAAGTTAATCTTTAAGATGGGGATAGTTTTATAATTTTAAAACCAATCTTTCACCTTTTATAAGTGTTCGCTATAAAATAGACCATGGGAGGTTTACTAGAATACTAATAATTTTTTTTGAAGGGTATACTATATCAAAGGTTTTTCTTATTCATGTAGAGTTATATCTAATTAAGAATAAAAAAACATTTAGGGAGGAAGAAAATTTATGTGCGGAATAGTAGGTTATTTTGGAAAGAGAGAGGCATCGCCTCTATTAATTGAGGGTTTAAGTAAGTTAGAGTATAGAGGATATGACTCTGCAGGAGTTGCTATACTAAATGAAAAAGGTTTAAACGTTACTAAGCGTAAGGGAAGACTTGCTAACCTTGAAGCAGAATTAGAAGTTAATCCAATTGAAGGACACGTTGGAATAGGACACACTAGATGGGCAACTCACGGAAGTCCATCAGATGTAAACTCACATCCTCATACAAATGGAGATGGAAGTATAGCTGTAGTTCACAACGGAATCATTGAGAATTATATAAAAATAAAAGAGTGGCTTATGACTAAAGGTTATACTTTTAAATCAGAAACAGATACAGAGGTAATCCCTAACCTTGTAGATTACTACTACAAAGGAGACCTTTTAAACGCTGTTATGGAGGCTACTGAAAAATTAGAAGGTAGTTATGCTTTAGGTGTTGTTTGTTCAAACGAGCCAGATAAGCTAGTTGCTGTTAGAAATGAGAGTCCACTAATCGTTGGTCTTGGAGAAGGAGAAAACTTCATAGCTTCAGATATACCAGCAGTATTAAATCAAACAAGAGACGTATATTTATTAGAAAATAAAGAATTTGTTGTGATGACAAAGGATGGAGTTAAGATTTACGGTGATTTCGAGAAGGAAATCGAGAAAGAAGTATTCCACGTAACTTGGAATGCAGACGCTGCAGAAAAGGGCGGATACGAGCACTTCATGCTTAAGGAAATTCACGAGCAACCAAAGGCTATAAAAGATACTATGGCTGCTAGAATCGTACCAGGTCATCCAGTAAATATAGATGATATTCACATAACTAAAGAGCAAATTGAGAAATTAAATAAAGTTTATATAGTAGCATGCGGAACTGCTTACCATGCAGGTGTTGTAGGAAAGTATGTTATAGAGAAGTTAGCTAGAATACCAGTAGAGGTTGATATCGCTTCTGAGTTCAGATATAGAGATCCAATTATAGATCAAAATACTCTTATGATAGTTGTTAGCCAATCTGGAGAAACAGCTGATACTTTAGCAGCATTAAAAATGGCTAAAGATCGTGGAGGAAGAGTTATTGCTGTTACTAATGTAGTTGGAAGTTCAGCATCAAGAGAAGCTCACGATATACTTTATACTTGGGCAGGTCCAGAAATAGCAGTTGCATCTACAAAGGCTTATGTTACTCAGCTTATAGCAATGTACACAATAGCATTATTCTTTGCAGAGCAAAAAGGTACAATAGACCCTCATGATATAGAAGACATGAAAAAAGAAATGATAGCACTTCCAGAAAAAGTTGAGGCAGCGTTAGCTTCAAAAGAGTCTATCAACGAATTAGCTAAGAGAATTAAAGAGCACACAGATATGTTCTTCCTTGGAAGAGGTACCGACTACGCTGTAGCTATGGAAGCTTCATTAAAGGTAAAAGAAATATCTTATGTTCACTCTGAAGCATATGCATCAGGAGAGTTAAAGCACGGTCCTATAGCACTTATAGAAGATGGTACTATAGTTGTAACTTTAGCTACACAAAATGATTTATTCGATAAGACTGTAAGTAACATGAAGGAAGTTATTGCAAGAGGTGCTAATGTAATAGCAGTAGCACAAGAAGGACACACTGAAATAGGAAAATCTACAGATAATGTAATATTCATTCCAAAAGTAATGGACCTATTCTCACCTATAGTTGCAATAATTCCAATGCAATTACTATCTTACTATCTATCAATTGAAAAAGGCTGTGACGTAGATAAGCCAAGAAACTTAGCTAAGTCAGTAACAGTAGAATAATATAATAGTATCATGTAAGGCTAGTGTGGCTTTAAAACAAAGTTGTATCCTTTTAAATAAAGTCATATCATTTAAAACAAAGTTGTATCGTTTAAAATAAAGTTGTATCAAAATTGAATAGATAGGTAATACTAGACTCGATGTTTAGTATTACAATAAAGCATAAAAGACTAGACATTTTTAACATGAATGTCTAGTCTTTTGTTATTTTTGAGGTGAAATAATGGCAAAGAGAAAGCGGATACATAACGTTGAAAAGATGATTAAGGAAGGTTATGGTTCAGGTATCGGTAAGGATTATAAGCCTTGGATTCATATACAGGATGTACCTTCCCTTGGAAGAGTCACAAGAGTTAAGGGAATAAAAACTGGAAGACAACATGAATTATTATCAGATATGGAAAGAAATTATTTTTATATATTAGAGTTCTCAAATCAAGTTATAGACATAAGAGAGCAATATCCTTTACTTCCATTAGAAGAAACAATTTCAATAGCAAATGAATTAGGTATAAATCATCCTAAAAATCCTGAAACGGGTGAAGAAATTGTAATGACAACAGACTTCTTTTTAACTGTATCTAAGGGTGAAGGAGTAAAAGAAATTGCTAGAACAGTTAAACTAAAAGATGATTTATTAGACAGAAGAATTATTGAGAAGTTTGAAATTGAACGTGAATTTTGGAAAAGAAAAAATATAGATTGGGCTATAGTGACTGACCAAGAAATAGATAAGGTTATGGCTCATAATATAAGCTTTATTCAGGGATATAGAGATATTAGAAGTGTAGATGGTTTTGTAGATATGGATTCCACTGATATTCAAGATTTAATATATGAGTTTATTAAAAGAATTGTAGATGATAGACGAAGTGTAAGAAGAATTTCAAGTCAATTTGATAATGATATGAATCTTCCAATTGGATGCGGATTGAGTATCTATAAGTATCTCTTAATTAATAAAATTATAGAAATAAACATGTTGAATGTTATAGATGTTAATAATGTAATCCCAATTATATCCGTAAATAATGAGCAGATTAAGAAGATAGAATTAATATGTTATCTTTAGCAGTTAATGTATAGTAAGTTAAATGGTGAATATATCCTAATAAAACCAGTAAATATAAGGGTTTATTAGGATATGTGATTGTAAAGTAAGTATACCTTAAAACTGGATATGAAATAATTATTAAACAGTAGAAGAACTATTGTACAGATGTTCTAATGATGTTGAAATGCAAGTAATTGGAAGCTGTTTAGCATTTTAGACATATTAAAAACTGGAACAAGATAAAAAGAATCTTATCGTTCAGTTGGTGTATTATGAGGAATTGAAATCTGAAAACGAGCGATTAAAACAGAGATTAGCAAAACAATAATTATTTAAACAAATCAGAATTTGTGTAGGAGTATTAATATATTATGGATAATAAAGAATACTTGAAGTGGATTATGCCTTCAATAAAAAATAGAACTGTATCGACTGATAATCTAAATGGAAAATTCAACTTTAGAATTGAAAAGGCTAAAGAACAATATCTGTTGCCTGTAGTTGGGAGAGAAGACATTATAAAATATGTTAAAGATTTCTTATCTTCTATGGGTATGGAAATATCTGTTGACCCAGTTATTAAACCCAAGAAAAGAGAAAAGCGAAGAATAGACTATTCAAAAATAAATAAAGAAAATAAAGAAAATATTGTTTGGATAAAATTTACAAGTAATAACTATATAAGTGTTATCGGAACAGGTTGTGATATATCTTTTACTGATTATGCTAAAAATAATACTACGGCAGGTCTTATCAATCAATCTTTAGGCCTAGAATGGGATGATAGTGAGGTATTAATTTTTCCATTGAATAATATTCAAGATGGATTAAATAGATCAGATATAGAAAGTGGTATAGGGAATTATTTGATATCTCAAGGAGTTCCTATTCTAGATTTTTATTCTCATAATTATTGAACTAGATCGTCTTTGTAAATTCCAATTTATAGATTAGATTTATTATTTAATATAGCTGTGATAGCTAAATTCCAATTTGTTAAATTGAAAAGAAAGGAGAACGTATTCGACAGTATTTTGTGTATAATAAGTAAAGATTACTGAAAAATCAATGCTTTGAAACATATTATATAGTCATTTACTAAATATAAAAGATGTTAGAAGTGAATACTGTTTATAAATATACAGATGCAGGAAACGAAGAAAAAATAAGAATCATAAGTGTTGATGATGAATTTGTATATATTGTTGTTTTGGAACAAACTACGTCTATGCCTAAAAGAGAATTTGTGCAATCTTTATTACAGTCTATTGAGGCAAATAAGCTTATAAAGGTTAAGGATCCATTTGTACGTATAATTGATGAAAAAGAATTATCAGATTTACAAGTGAAAAAAAGAGATGATGACTGGAGAGTTATCTGTAGGTATTGGGAAAAGAATAAGTCCGAAATTCTCGAAAAGAAATCACGAGTAAGAATATTTGAAATAATATCGAAAGAACAAGGGTTAAGTGTTCCTAAAATCAAAAAACTATTCAGTCGTTTTTGGGAGAGAGGAATGAATAAGAACTCACTACTGCCGGATTATATAAATTCAGGAGCTAGGGGTAAGGAACGTAAACTCTCAGATGCGAAAGTAGGAAGACCTAAAAAGCCTAACTATTATGGAGAAAGTGCAGAAGGAATAAATATTACTTCAGATGTTAAAAGGCATTTTGATATATCTGTAAATAAGTACTATAGAAGTAAAAACAAAATTAGTTTGAAAGAAACATATACATTAATGCTTAGGGATTTTTATTCGGATTCTTATAAAGTTAATGGTGAAATTCAATATAGAATATGGGATAGTTCTAGAATACCAACATATTATCAATTTTACTATTGGTTTAAAAAGAAAGAGAATATACAGAAAGATATTATATTTAGAGAAAGTGAGAAAGAATTTAATTTAAAAAATAGAGCATTATTAAGTAATTCAAAACAGGAAACAGATGGCCCTGGTACTAGGTTCCAAGTAGATGCTACCATTGCTGATGTATATCTTGTTAGTTCATTAAATAGAAATAGAGTTATAGGCAGACCTATAGTTTATGCGATTATAGATGTGTTTTCAAGGATGGTTACTGGCATATATGTTGGACTTGAGGGACCGTCATGGATGGGTGCGATGATGGCTCTTGATAATATGATTGAGGATAAAGTAGAGTATTGTAGAAAATATGGGATTGAAATAAGTGAAAATCAATGGCCATGTAAACACTTGCCTGAGATTATTATTGCTGATAGAGGAGAATTTGAAGGATTCTCAGTAGAGAACCTGATTAATAATTTAAATATAAAAATAGAAAATACTTCACCATATCGTGGTGACTTAAAGGGTATAGTTGAAAGAAGTTTTAGAACAACAAATGAGAAGATAAAACACAAAACACCAGGTGCTATTTTGAAAGAATTTAGAAAAAGAGGAGATCGAGATTATAGACTAGATGCTACATTGACATTAGAGGAATTTACAAAAATTTATATAAATATAGTCCTTAATCATAATAGCAAGATTATAGATAAATATCCTCTAGAAAAAGAAATGATAGCAGATGAGATAACTCCAACTCCAATTAATTTATGGAACTGGGGAATAAAAAATAGAAAAGGAAGATTAAAAACTGTAGATAGAGAAATATTAAGACTTAATATCCTTCCTAAGGGCAAGGCAAGTGTTTCTAGAGCAGGGATTCGATTTAAAGGCTTATATTATAGTTCCAATAAAGCTGTAAAAGAACAATGGTTTATAAATCTTAAGGTAAGAAGCATTGAAATAGTTTATGATCCAAGAAATGTAGATAAAATTTATATACTATGTGAAAATGGATTAGATTATGATGAATGTTATTTAATTGATACAAGTAAGCAATATAAAGATTGCATATTAGAAGAAATAATTTTTAATGAAGAACTTGCTTCTGAATTAAAAGATAAAGAAATTAGAGAACAAAATCAGAATAATATAGATCTAGAAAATGAAATTGAAAAGATAGTTAAAGAGGCACAAAAGGCAAAAGAAAAGGAGTTGGATTATAGTCAGACATCAAATAAAAAACTTAAGGGAATTAAAAGAAATAGGACAGTTGAGAAGGAAGTCAACAGAATAGCAGAATCCTTTGATATAGGCAAGTCAGTTTATGACTCAGATACAGAATCAAAAGTAATTTCATTTCCTAATGTAGAAGATAAAATTCATAATAACCAGAGCAGTGCAAAGTCAAAGCTAATGGATAAATTAAGAAAGAAGAGAGATGAAAAACGTGAAAAGTAGTGAAAATATCATAATTCTTAAGGGAGATATAGAAGATGCAAAATATAAGGATCAGATTATAGATGAATACTCAAATAATCCATTTATAGAAGCACTGCCGGATATTTTTACTGAAGATGATGTTATAGATAGATTTAGTGTTATTCCTAAAATATATAATAAAGATAGAAATATGGAAAATAACTTTAGATATCATATTATAAAAAGAGCAAAGAATTTTGTACAGCCACTTCCTATTCATTTTATAGTAGAAAGAAGACTATCTACACTTATAAGGAGAGGCTATTTGGCTAGAAATCCGTTAGAAAAAAGTTATTTTGAGAGATTAAAAATTTTAAATGAATTAAGAGAAAATAAATCATATGATGAAGAATTAATAAATGAACGTATGAGTAATATTCGTTCAACAGCAGACAGTATGGCTATAATAGGAATTTCAGGTATAGGTAAAACCACAGCTATAGAGAGACTATTACTAATGTATCCTCAAATAATTAAACATAAAGAATACAAGAATCAGAATTTTACTAGGACACAAATAGTATGGCTTAAGATAGATTGTCCTTATGATGGAAGTTTATCTACTCTATGCAAGAGCTTTTTTAAGGCAATAGATGATTTGCTAGGTACTAGATACCTTGAGAAGTTTGGATATTCAAATAGAGTAACATCATCAATGATGCTTCATATGACATCATTAGCCAGTATATATGGTATAGGTGTTCTTGTGATAGATGAAATTCAACATTTATTAAATGCTAAGAATGATATGGAAGAGATGCTTAATTTCTTTGTAACACTAAGTAATACAGTAGGTATTCCAACAGTTTTAATAGGAACATCCAAAGCACAGAAAATTTTTAAAGGTAACTTTAGGCAGGCAAGAAGAGCTGCAAGTGAAGGTTCTATAATGTGGGATAGAATGACAATAGAGAGTGAAGAATGGAACTTCTTTTTAGAATCTTTATGGGATTTTCAGTGTTTAAGAGAGTATACGAAATTAGATGAAAACATTAAAAGAGTTTTTTATGATGAATGTCAGGGTATAACGGCTGTAGCGGTTAATTTATTTATATTATCTCAGGAAAGAGCATTAAGTGAAGGTGTAGAAAAATTAAATGCTAATATGATTAAAAAGACAGCTAAAGAAGATCTTCATATGATACAACCTATGATTAAAGCATTAAGGAAGAATAATTTAGGGAAAATAATCCAATATGAAGATATAGCTATTAATTTAGATGAAATAACAGTAAGTTACAAGCAAGATATAGAGTTAGTAGGAAGATTACAAGAGTCATTTAAAGAGAGAAATAAAACTGTTGAATTAAAGAGAAGAGATATTGTTGAAAACTTAATTATGGATTTAATGGCACTAAGTATATTTGATGCATTAGATAATATGACAGTAAAAAAATTAGCAGAAAAAATAGTATCTAAATTACCTGTTGATGAAGATTATAATGTAATAAAGACTGAAGTTTTAAAAGCTGCTATAGAACTTAATGATAAAAAGAAACATGAAAAAGTTATAACAAGTAAAAGAGAGAGTAAGGATAATGAGATTTTATTAAACCTATATGACTCAGCGAGAGATAAAAAGATACATACATATGAAGTTTTAAAGAAAGCAGGATATATTAAAAATCCAATAGATGAGTTTTATAAAACACAATAAAAATATGGGGAATGGGTGGTTTCAAAATGTATTATAAGGAGAAATAGTTATGTTACATTTTTTTACCGATCCATATAAAGATGAATTAATATATTCGTCTATAGCTAGATATCATTTTTATACAGGAAATATAGATTTTAAAGATACATTAGAAGAATTGTTTGGAAAGAGAAGCATTATTCCAAGCTTAGAGATAGGCAGTAATTTTGAAGCACTGTCTAAAAATTTAGGAGAACAGTATACAGCAGAAAAAATTCTAAAGAATAATACAATTTTTCCTTACTATGAACCATTTTTACCATCATCTAGAAAGCGGGAAGTTATAAATGATATTTATAAAGGAAATGGTGGATCAATATATACCAGACTTGGAATAGTAGCAGGAAGTATTTGTGATAAGTCTGATATATATTATTGTCCATTATGTGCTAAAGATGAAATAAGTAAATATGGTGAAGCATATATTCATCGAGAACATCAACTACAAGGAGTATATGTTTGTCCACATCATGAAACTATATTATATAAATACATTGTGGATAAAAGTATTGTAAGTAGGATTGAATATGTAAGGCTAGAACAGAAACAACTATGTTTAGAAGCAGATAAAAGTAATAATGAATTCAAGGACAACTACTTGAGAATTTCACAATCAGCATATTATTTGCTTAATAATGATTTATCTAGTATTTCAAAAGAAAAGGTTTTAGATAGATATAAAAATTTATTGTATGAAAGAGGTCTTACAACATCAAGTAAAAGAATAAAGCAACAAGAGCTATACGAGGAATTTATAAGCCATTATGGTCAAAAATTTTTAGCTACACTTGAAAGTCAGTTAGATAACAATAATGAATATAATTGGCTTAGAGTAATTACAAGAAATCAATCTAGGAATGTGCATCCATTGAGACATATATTGCTTATTAATTTTCTATGTAAAGATATGAAGGAATTTTTTCAGGGAATTACAAATAACTATAATCCATTTGGATGTGGACCATGGCCTTGTTTAAATATAGCTTGTAGCAACTACAAAAAAGATGTTATTGAAGATGTGGTAGTAACTGATGATTATAAAACAAGGGTTCCAGTAGGAACATTTAGATGTAATTGTGGTTTTGTATATTCACGTAAGGGTCCTGACAAAAGTTTAGATGATAGATATAAGATTGGTAGAATTAAAGAATTTGGTGATGTTTGGATTAATCAATTAAAGAAATATATTAATGATAATAAATATACGTTAAGGGAAACAGCAAGACTTATGAATTGTGATCCTAAGACGGTTATAAAATATAAGGAATTACAAGAAAAGAATAATAATCATATAGAGATTAATAAAAATGATTTAATTAGAAAATACAAATCAGATATTATAACTTTTATTAAAGAGAATCCAAACTATACAAGGACAGAAGTAAGGAAAAGTAAAGCAAAAGAATATACTTATTTATATAGACATGATCAGCAATGGTTATATGACACATTGCCACAAAAGAAGAATGTAATTACTCATAAAGGGAAAATAATTGACTGGAATAGAAGAGATGAAGAGATATTAATAAAACTTCGTAAGACATATTCAAATATGATTAATGGATATAAATTGGTGAGAGTAAGTATATCTAGTATCGGAAAAGTAAGTGGCACACTTTCTGCATTAGAAAAAAATATTGATAAATTACCTAAATGTAAAGCTTATCTAGATGAGATTACTGAAACTGTAGAACAATATCAAATCAGGCGATGTAAGAAGATTGTAGATGATAAAAAGACTAATGATCAATTGCTAAGGTTATGGGAAATACAAAGGATGGCGGGAATTAGAACTAAAAATTTTGAAATAATTAAAGATATAATTTTAAGTTATATAAATGAAATAGGGGATAAGGGGTTATATGAGAAAAGATAAAATAATAATAAAATGGCCATTTAAAAAAGGAGAAAGAGTTAAGTTATCATGGATTAGTGAGCCTTATAAATATAATAATAAATGGATGATAGATACATATTTTGATGGGGAATGTGGGAAAAGAAAAATTACATTAGACTGGGCTGTTATTCACTTATTAGTCAAGGATAAATATTATATAGATGGTGATTTAAATAGTAGTGAGGATGGCAGCGATACTTATATTGAAGAGATTAAATTAAGAAAAGATAATATAAATTATAGTGAAAAAGACTGGGGGATTTGGCATAGTGGAAATAAAATTAAAACTAAAGCCAAAAGTTTTACTTTTTTTAGGGAAAATTCATTATATGTAGTACCAATATATGAAATTATAAGAGCAGTATTAGCACCCAATAGGTTTCTTTTAAATAGAATTGTAGGAGTGGATTCTCTAGAAAACTACTTTACATATGAAATAAATGATGATGAACTAAACATATACTTTACGGGATTATATAATAAAAGACTTTTAAAGGACAGTGAAATAAACCAGATATCATGGCTAATAACTAATGATGAGATATTATCGATGTTTAGTCAAGTAGGATGGAGTTTATTAAAAGAAGGTCAAATTAAATTTGATTTCTTATTTAACTATGTTGATTTAAGAGTAAAAGTACAAAAATGCAAAAATCATATGAAAGTAGTAGAAATACTAGGTGTAAATAAGAAGAGAATTAATATAGATAAAGTAAATATTTATCATCCATCATTAGAAGAAGTTATATCTTCAGATCAAATTAAGAAAAGAAAGTATATAGGCAAAGGAATAGAAGGTAAAGCTGAAATTGATAATTCAGCGGGAGGTGCTACTAACTCCTTTGATGAGGTTAATAATCAAATTATCCAGGAATATATTAAATTACCAAAGATACAAAAGGTGAAAAGTGGCAGGAAATCGCAAAGAAAAGGAGAAGATGTAAATACAAAGAAATGCTTGATTAATAATGACAGTCTTCGGACTGTTGCAGATGAAGGTGGACAGGCATTATTAAAAGGACTTGAATTTAGTTCTTTAGATAAGATAAGTATTAAAGGAGAACTCGAAAACTTTATAGAAATGCTTAAGCAACTTGGCAAAGAACCTAATGTTGATAATGTTGAAATTATTGTTGGTGAGTTGCCAGGTTATAGAGCTTTTTCAACATTGAGTGATGGAGAGACAAGAAGAAAGTATGCAATAGGCAAAATTACTATGATTGATGGTACAGAAAGAAGTATTATTGATATTGAAAGAGAAGGAAGAGCATTATCTATATTAGTTTTAAATTCACAAAGAAAAGTAAATTGGAAGTGGATTTATAGTAAGCTATTATATGGTGTCGTAAATGAAAGCGGAGTATGGAGTAATAAAGTAATAGATCAAATTTGTAAAATGGGAATTATTGTGGAAAGAAAAAAACATATAAAAGTATTAAAGAGTTTCAGTAATTATTTAGGTGTTTAATATGGATACGGAGGTATGCTATGAAAAAATTAGAAGATGTATTAAATTTGATAGGAGGGAAGTATTATGCAAAGTAATAGAGATGATTTTAATCAGAAAACAAAAGATTTACTTGCTAAACGTGCTGGTTTTAGATGTAGTAATCCTGAATGTCGGCACATTACAATTGGAGCAAGTACAAATCCGGAAAAATCAACAAATATTGGGGTGGCTTCGCATATTAGTGCAGCAGCACCGGGTGGACCACGATATGATTCAAAATTAGATTCAGATGAGCGTGCATCAATTGAGAATGGGATATGGCTTTGTTATGGATGTTCTGTGTTAATAGATAAGGATACAGATAAATATACTACAGACATACTTAAAGATTGGAAGGAAAATGCAGAAAGAAAATCAATGAATGAAGTTAATGGTATAGACGATAAAGACTTTTATAGTGATGATTATAATGATCTTTTTAATAGCGATTTTGATGAGGAGGAGGAATGGGATAAAAAGAGTTCAATAATTTGTGATATTACTTCGTTACTTTCAGCTTGTAGAAGAACTATGTCTTGGGATAATCGAAGTGAGTTAAAATTGTACTCATGGTTAGATAATCATTCTGAAGAAGAGATTATTAAACAAGATGAAAAAGAGCTTGAGATTATAAGAAAAAGTATATTGGAATACTTAAAAATACATTTAGATATGGATGATAAATTAAAGGAAGTACCAATAGAAACTTATATAGATGAAGATAGATTATATGAATATATTGAAATGCACCCAATACTCACTGCAATAGAAATAGCCAATGCTAACAGAAATAGTATACAAGCTATAAGCATAATTCTACAGAATATGTGGCAAGAAGGTAAAATCAAGCCAATATCATTAAAGGAAAAAATAAATTGTAATATTAATGATTATATGTGGATAAAAAACTATGATTATATAGAATGATTTCAAAAAAATAAAATTATCAAATTAGTAGACTAGTAGCGTTATAGATCAAAATAATAGTGATTAGAGTTATTAGTTAATAAAAAGATTAACATATAATAATAGTTTACAAGTTTTATGGGGATGTAATTATAAAGAAATATTTATTATAGGTTTAAAAGAATTACTTAATTCATTAATAAGGGGATAAGATAATTATGAATGATAAAGAGGCCATTTTTCAAAAAAAAACTATAGATGCGGCAGTAAACACTATTATGACTAAAATGGAAGAATTATATGGTGCAAGTGATTTGGACAAAGAAATAACAAAACGTCGTTGGATTTGGGAGTTAATGCAAAATGCAAATGATTGTGCTTGTTTAGAAAAAATTACTATATGGATTAAAAGTAATAATAATCAATTGATCTTTTCTCATAATGGAGAAGCTTTTACGTATGATAATATGATTGATTTAATAACACAAATTTCATCAAAAAGAAGCAATGAAGAAAAAATGGGAAAGTTTGGGACTGGGTTTATTTCAACACATCTTATTTCTAATGTAATTAAAATAAAAGGTATTTACCATGAAAATCAAACATCAAGTAACTATAAGAGCATGGAAGTAGATATAGATCGCAGTGGAAAAACTGAAAGTGAAATAAAAGAAAGCATAGTCAATGTGATTAATAAAATGGATGAAATGGATAAAAAAGAAAATATTGAGTTGATAAATGATAAAGATAAGACAACAACAAGTTTTATTTATAATTTAGATAATAAGAGTGAAAACATTAAGGAATTTATTAAGGCTGGTTTTAATGACCTTGATAAATGCATTGCATTTGTGCTAGTATTTGCAAAATCAATTGAGGAGGTTCATTGTAATGGAATTACGTATAGAATTAATGACAAATTACAGAAACTTACTGAAGAATTGGAAATTATAAATGTAGAAAAGGTATATGATAATACTAAGTTAATTAAAAATAATAAAGTATTAATATGTACTGATAAAACTCATGGAGTATCAATAGCAACATTAATTAAAGAGGATCAGGGTCAATATTGTATGAGGGATATAAGAAATTTGCCTAAAATTTTTTGCACTTTTCCTCTAATGGGCACTGAAAAATTCTCTTTTCCTGTTGTTTTAAATTGCTCAAAGTTCAAGGTATTACAAGAACGAAATAATATTCAGGAAGGATCTGAGGAGAATAAACAAATTATTGATATTGGTATTAAACTATATAAGAATCTGATTGAGTATTTGGGTAGTAATGGTTGTGGAAACTTATATAACATATGCTATATCAATAATACACATAAAACTACATTACAGTCTGATATAGAAACTAAAATTACAGAGATTTATAGTATGGCGCCTATAGTAGATGTTGAAGATAGAAAAGGAAGAATAATTAGAGAAAGCCTTTTAACATGTAAGAATGATGAAATACTAAATAATGTAATAATACCTTATATAAAACAGGAAGAATTAGGAGATGAATTGTGGGCTTTAACTAAATCATTAGATACTAAATTAATTCCATGTAAGTCAAGTTATAAATATTGGTCTAATGTTTATCCTAATCTTAGAGTTGGTTTGTATGAAATTTATGATTTTTTTATAAAAGAGAAAACAATAGCGCAGTTAAGTGAAAAACTTATTGGTGGTCGAAATATAATAGAATGGCTTAATTCGTTTTATGATTTGTGGATTAAGTCAAAAAATGAGTGCAATTTAAATATCACAGCAGCAATTCCTAATCAGAATAATAAGTTTACTGATATAAAAAGGTTGTCTATAGATAATAACATTGATAATAATTTGAAAGAAATATTGATATCATTAGGTGTTGATATTAGAGAAAAATTAATTCATAAAGATTTAAAGCTAATTAGTCAACTTAAAATTGAAATAATTGATAATGAATATATTGCTGATGAAATTAGCAAAATAGTTCGTAAACAGCTTTCTAGTGAAAATTCGGGTGTTTGTAAAAGAAGTATCGAGGTACAAAATATATTTAATAGGCTTACGGATTGGTTTTTGAAAAATCCAAAGTTAGGAAGAGAATTGTTTAAGGATATTTACGATATGCAACATCTTCTTTCAAGCCCAGGAGAAACAATTAGACGCCTAGAGTTAGCTAATACTATTGAAAGTTCTATGTCTAAAAATAATATTGAAGTAGAACAGTTACAAATTATACTTAATGAAAGTGGAAAGTTACTTCAAATGTTTGAAGATGGAAGAATACAATTATCTGATGATGCTAAGCAATTATTTAACCACATTTCTTCAAAGTCTATATATGCAAAAGAAAGATTGGAGAGTCTTATTAATCGAAGTATTAAGAATGTATATAATGAGTTGCTGCAGAATCCATTATATGTAGTTGATAATACGTTAGAAAAATGGAAAGAAAGCAGTTATTCGAGAACTGTATTTAGGGCTGAAAAAGAAGATAGAGAAATAAGAATAGTAATTAGACCAAGTGATGATAATAAGATAATTTTTTATGAAGATACAGAGTTGGAGGCATTAGATGATACAGATTATGAACTGTGGACTGATGATGGAAATGGTATGATTAGAATGATTACACTAGGAGATTTAATAAAAACTACGGGAATTTCTGTAATTCCACTTTCAAAGGTAATTTGAAAAGTATAATAGGAGGATGAGTGGAATGACAATAGAGGATGTAATAAAAGATAAGATTAAGAATAATAGTAGAAAAGAAATGGTTTATATTCATCCAGTAATATCTAACGAAGAGATTTCAAAGTATATTTCAGCATTATCTAATTATAATGGAGGTATAATTGTATTTGGTGTTAAAGATGATGGAATGAATTTATGGATAAAAAAATCTGTGTTTAATATCAACAAAAGGGAAAGAGAGATCAGAAAAATGGTTGATATTAATGCAATATTTGAGTTTGGAAAAATTTTTGAAAAAGGATGTAAATTAGAGTATATATATGTGAAAAAAAATAATGAACAGGTTTGCTTTAATGGAATTGCTTATATTTTAGATGAAAAAAATAATAAACCGCAACCAATCAAAAAAAAGACTATTTTTTTATCATATTGTAGTGTGGATTCTGACATAGCAAATATAGTTGAAGAGAAACTTGCATGCTTAAATAAATCAATTAAGATATCTAGAGATGAACATGATGTTGGATATAAGGAAAGTTTTTCTGATTTTACACAGGCAATAGGAGCACATGATTATTTTATTTCAATAGTAAGTGATAATTATCTAAAGTCACGTAATTGTATGAGTGAAATACTAGAATTAATGAGAGATAGATCATTTATGAATAGATTATTATATATCGTTATTCTTAAAGAAGACATAGTTTTGTATAAAAATCTTAATGGAATTAAGCCTATTGCTGATATATATACTATTGAAGGACAAACAAAATATATGTTGTGGTGGAAGAATAAAGAGAATAAGTTGAGAGAAGAAATTAAAATACTCAATAATCCTTTATTAAGTAATAATCAAAGTGAAGAATTAAAACTTATAACTGAAATTCAGATTAAAATTCAAGATTTTATGAAAGAACTCTATGATAAAAGGGCAGTACCATTAGTGAAAATGTTAGAATCTAATTTTAAAGATATTATTTCTTGTATAAATAGTAAGTAGATATATAATATTATTTTATAAATGAAATATATTGTGATAAATGATTAAAATGAGTCTAAATATGTTGTTGTGTTGTAATTTTGAGTAAATTTAGACTTTAGTTAAAGTAGATATATTACATATGTAAAGTTATCTTAATACAATTAAAAACAAAGATGTAATAATGGATTGAGGGGGAAACGGGATGAAAGCATTTTTAATTCATTCATTTTCAGATATATAAGAGGTCAACTCAATTACAAATAAGTTGAAAAAATATGATGAACTAAGAATATTAAAATTAGAAAAAACACATAAGTTAATTTGGAAGTTTATGTATATAATAAAATTAGTTTCATTTGATTTTGTAATATTCACGGCTGGAGAAAGGTCGCATGAAAGTAAAAATATAGAATGGGAATTAAAAGTAGCTAAAAAGTTTAAAAAGCTTATATATATTATCAAGCTTAATACAAGTTCAATAGTTCCAGTTGTAGTGAATGAGATAGTTGTTACTAGTGAAGAGGACTTTTATAGTTTTATTGATGAAAAATTAAATGTTAACAAAAGAGTAGAAACTATACTTTTTAATAATAAGAACTCATTAAAGGATAATTGCGAAGAACAAAAAATGCTATTAGAAGAATATAAACTATTACTTTAGACATCAGAAGATCTTGTGGTTAGAAGGCAATCTATGAATACATTTTTTTTATCTGCTAATGGATTATTAGTTACTATGATTGGATTTATTATAGGTGGTAAAATAACTAGTAAGTATTCATATATTTTTTTATGTGTATTAGCTTTTGTAGGTATATTATTATGTTTGTCTTGGCGTAGTCTAATATTATCATATTGTCAATTAAATACAGGAAAATTTAAAGTAATAAATGAATTAGAAAAGTATTTGCCAGTATCTATTTTTACCGCTGAATGGATTGCATTAGGTGAAGGAAAAGATAAAAAAAGATATAATTCATGATAATAGAAAAATTAAATAGGTCAAATGTAAAGGAGTTATACTGTTTCTTATCTGGAATAAAAAAAGTTTATAGTTTTTCAAATTTAAATGATTTTTATAAACAAGATACTAATAATCTTAAAAAAATAGTGGAATTTATGGATGTAGAAGAATTAAGCAAAGGTAAGCATACTCGTGAAATTGTATTAAAAACCATAAAAGAAAAGTTAGAAGAATCATTAAAAGCTATAGAAAAGTAATTAAGACAAGTTTGACTTACAATTGAGCAAACCTCTTATACTAAGTATTTTTATTAAGAAAGTATTTATTGGATAAGTTTAACAATTAGTGATATAATAAAAAATATATATTTACACTAAAAATACATAGAAGGGGATGAAAGAAATGTTTATGCCTTGTAAAGAGTCAGTTCTTGAAATGACTCCTACTGAATTTGAAAAATATTCATTAAATGTATTAACTGAACAAATAAAAAATATTGAAAATTGCAAATTTAAACATAATAAAATTATAGAAGTAGATGATGGTAACTATCAAATTGATGGGTATATTGAGTTTCAACTTATGGGAATTAATTATAAAACTTTAGTAGAATGTAAACATTATAAAAGCAGTATATCTAGAGAGAAAGTAGCAGTGCTCTATGATAAAATACGAGCTTGTGGAGCTAATAAGGGTGTATTAGTTTCATCATCTAATTTCCAAAGTGGGGCAATACAGTATGCGTCAAAGCATGGGGTTGCATTAATTCAACTAACTGATGCTAACAATATATATGAAATACGAGATGGATTTACAGAAAAGGGTTTTGGATTTGTTACACAAAAGAAAAAAGCAAGTTCATATATAGGTGTAATGCAGATTGGCGACGAGCATAATATAAAATGTTTGTATTTAAGTAACACAGAGTTAAGTGTAAGAGATTTTATAGTTAAGTAAATTTAGGAGGGGTAGAATGAGAAAAGCATTATGTGTTGGAATTGATAGTTACAAGAATATTAATGATTTACATGGTTGCGTTAATGATGCCAATGGAGTGAAAGCAGCATTAGAGAGAAATGGTAATGGGACATTGAATTTTTCGACGAAACTTCTATGCGCTACAAGCGAAGCATCTTATATTACTAGAGAGGGGTTGAAAGATGCAATTGTAGATCTTTTTACGGATGAATCCGAAATTGCTGTCTTTTATTATGCAGGACATGGTTCATATGATGCGCTTGGTGGATATTTATGTACTAGTGAAGTTGAAAGGCCAGATCAAGGGTTGTCATTAAATGACATTATGGGTATAGTAGCTGATTCACATGCGCAAAACAAAATTGTGATACTTGATAGCTGTTTTAGTGGACAAGCAGGAAAAATTAAAGAAATGCAAAATTATTCCGTGCTACAAAATGGCACTACAATTTTAGCTGCGTGCGATGAAAATCAGTATTCATCAGAAAAAGATGGGCATGGTGTTTTTACATCATTGTTGATTGAAGCATTATATGGTGGAGCAATGAATTTACTTGGTGAGGTTTCTCCTGGCAGCATTTATTCTTATATAGACAGTTCATTGGGTGGATGGGAACAGAGACCAGTGTTTAAGGCAAATATAAAGAAATTTATATCCCTTAGAAAAAATGCGCCACCAATTGAAATTGGAGAATTGCTTCGCATTATAGAATTCTTTATTACTCCTTATGATGAGTATGCCTTGGATCCTACATATGAACCAGATAAACATGAAGCTGATATTAAAGATGTTAATCTTGAACATGAAGAAATTTTTTCAGTTTTACAAAAGTATGTAAAGCTAAATTTAGTGATACCAGTAGGGGCTGAACATATGTACTATGCAGCTATAAATCATAAATCATGTAAATTAACAGCTCAAGGACAGCATTATTGGAATTTAGCAAATAAAGGTAATATTTAAATAAAATCAATAATTTTAGGAGTGGCTCTAATTAAAATAAATTATAGATATTTTAGGATATAAAAAATTAAGTGGAGGTAAGAAAAATGGCAAAAAAGAATGTATTCATAAGTCATCGTTGGGACTACAAAGATGATTATAAGAAAATTAGTGATGTATTAGATAGGTCAAAATATGATGTATCTGATCGTTCAGTTGAGAGTTCTGACCCTTTGGTTGGAACTAAAAAACAAGTGACAGCTGCAATAAAAGGTAAGATTGATAGTGCAAGTGTTGTTCTTGCACCAGCACGTCCAGCAGCAGTTACAGAAGGTAGCATGGGACGTACAGAAATTAACTATGCTATTAGTAAAGGAAAGAAAATTATTGCTGTCAATACAGGAACTACAACTAGTATTGCATCATTTTGGGAAGAAAATGATATTGAAGTAGTTGCATGTAGAAAAGATAGTGTGGAGAATGCAATAGGATAAAAGTGATTATTATCCAACCCATACATCATATAAGTTAAGTATTTTATAGTGGACTTTTTAAAAGTGTCACAAAGAGCCACAATAAATATTTAGGGAGTGGGGGTGGGACGTTTTTTTGAACTGACTATGCTGTAATCCTGCCTGTATAAATGATTTTGTGTAAACTTAGCTTTCTACTGAAATTTACAATCAAATGTATATGAATCATTAGCATTAGGTATTATGTTGCATTTTAAATCTAGATATTTTTAAATGGTTTTGATCAAACTTTATTACAAAACAAAAACTGTAAAATTAATTAAACTAAATTATTTTGCTCAAACTTTATTAAAAAATAAAACATAAAAATTAACGAAAAATCAAGTTTTGTAATTAAGATTATGATTAAACTTTATTACAAAGCTACACTAGACATTAAAAAAAAGAAATGTCTAGTCTTTTTTATTTTGAAGTAAAAGAATCACTAAAATGAAGAATCATCAAGCTGATTTCTATATGAATCTGCCATTATAGGACTAGAGCAAACCACTCGTTTTATGGAAGTTTCAATGTATAATTTTATATAGAAAATAAATTTATTGTAATATAATCATTAAAATGGTATTATATATTAGGCTCATTTTAATAATACAGGTAGTAGCTAGGTGAGATTATAGATAATTGTGAGTTAGCTTAAAGGAAATTGCAGAAAAGCAATATCTTAATTATCATTTTTTATCTCACTTTATTAAAGATAAGTTTGGAATATCTTTTCAAGAGTATTTAAATAGCATAAGATTGAATAAGGCAGTAAATATGCTCGAAAATAGCGATGATACTATAACCAATATAGCTTATGTTAGCGGATTTTCCAGTTTGAATTTCTTTAATGGAGTTTTTAAAAAGGAGTATAACTGTTCTCCCAAAGAGTATAGAGAAAGATCGTTAAGAGCTAATTACGAAAGTGTTAAGCTCATTGATGACAAAATAAACATTGAGGATAAGAAAAAAGTTAGAACTTATTTCGATGCTGATAGAAATTCTGCATTAAAGAAATTGTACTCATACTTATCAATAGATAATATAGCAAATAGTAGTATATATTAAAGCAAAAAATATATAGTAATATACTAGATTTGCAGTTATACTTACTAAAAGTAGTGTTTATTAATGTCAAAATAAAGAAAAATACAATTTGTAAAGAATTTTAGGGAATGTAGAAGTATATGCTGATTTGGGCACTTTGTATATACTGAGTTAGTAGTGCAACCGACCTTTATAGTCAAAATTATATTAATAATTATTAATATGATTTTGATATGGGGGTCGTTTTTTTATTGCAAAAAATTAGATTCTGTTAAGCTGATATGAAAAATTAGCTTAATAATTCGTAGAATTACTCGATCTTTGAAAATTATATAAGTTTGGATGATTTATTGCATGGCAAACAAGCCTACAATAAATTGGATTTTTGTAGGCTAATCAAAGATATTAATCAATGCTAAGTAGCAACAAACCAAGAATGCTTATTTGCCTTGTTAGGATTAAAGCCAGCTACTTCAGCAGGTGTCAATTGACTTAGCGAACCGTGAGGTCTAACGAAGTTATAGTGAAATATAAATAGTTAAATTAAGTTGTTGGCTTTGAAAAATGGTGCGAATTTGTTAGTCAAACTAGCTATTGTTACGTGTGACGCTTACATTTTTTACATTGATATTTTTGATTAGCCTGCTTGTCCAATCCAAACTTATATAGTTCATCAGAGTGACAGCGAGGGCATTTTACATTTGTTTTGTTCATTGTTCTTCTCTCCTTTTCTTGGGGGA